>JAWOGT010000206.1:0-18661 GCA_046496585.1 Halopseudomonas sp. | reverse complement strand
ATCGCGGTGGGTCAGTTTGAACCAGGCGCGGGCAAAGACGTCATCGAAGTAAGCCGGGTCCTTGTAGAAACGCTCGGAAATTATGCGGTATTGCGGGTCCATTTTCATGGCCATATCGGCATCGGTCATGATCGGGTTCAGGCGAATCGACGGATCCTCGACGTCCACCGGCCGGTCTTCTTCCTTGATATTGATCGGCTCCCACTGCCAAGCGCCGGCCGGACTTTTCTTCAGTTCCCAGTCGTAGTTCAACAGCAGATAGAAATAACCATGGTCCCACTGGGTCGGATTGGTGGTCCAGGCACCCTCGATACCGCTGGTGACCGTGTCGCGACCGATACCGCGGGTCTTCTGGTTGTTCCAGCCAAGGCCCTGTTCTTCCAGGTCAGCGGCTTCCGGCTCGGGGCCGAGATTGGCGGCACTGCCGTTGCCGTGGCATTTGCCGACGGTATGGCCACCGGCGGTCAAGGCGACGGTCTCTTCATCGTTCATCGCCATGCGCTCGAAGGTAATACGCACGTCGTGGGCGGTTTTCAGCGGATCAGGCTTGCCGTCAACCCCTTCCGGGTTCACATAGATCAGCCCCATCATCACCGCGGCCAAGGGGTTATCCAGATCGCGCTCGCCGGAGTAGCGGCTGTTTTCACTGCCCGACGGTGCCAGCCATTCTTTCTCCGAACCCCAGTAAGTATCTTTTTCCGGGTGCCAGATATCTTCGCGGCCGCCAGCGAAACCGAAGGTCTTGAAGCCCATGGACTCGTAGGCCATGTTGCCGGCGAGCACAATCAGGTCAGCCCAGGACAGCTTGTTGCCGTACTTTTTCTTGATCGGCCAGACCAGGCGGCGAGCTTTATCAAGGTTGGCATTGTCCGGCCAGGAGTTGATCGGCGCGAAACGCTGGCTGGCCGTACCGGCTCCGCCGCGACCATCGGCTATCCGGTAGGTGCCGGCTGAGTGCCAGGCCATGCGAATCATCAAGCCCCCGTAGTGACCCCAGTCAGCGGGCCACCACTCCTGACTGTCGGTCATCAGGGCCTTGAGGTCGCGCTTGACCGCTTCGAGGTCAAGGGTCTTGAATTCTTCCGCGTAGTTGAAGTCATCTCCCAGCGGATTGGTCTTGCGGTCGTGCTGGTGCAGAATGTCCAGATTGAGACTTTTCGGCCACCAGTCCATGTTTGCGTTGCCTGCAGCGGTGTTGCCGCCGTGCATTACCGGGCATTTACCCTGGTTGTCACTCATGCCAATCTCCTGCTTCATCGGGATAAAACGATACTGCCTTGCAGCATCATATTCTGCTATTACTGGGTCGGTTTCACTGTGGCTTGCCGCTCGTCAGTGCCCGGGCGAGCATGCCTGGCTGGATAGCCTTGGCTGCATCCAGGTGTGGAGTGTTGCAATGTTTTGTTATTAATAACAGTAATCATTGTGTGGCGACATGATAGGTATTATCTATCATGTCGACCAGCGTGACCGTTTTCCGGGATCGGCGCCTGGGTGGACCCGGGCGCTGGGTTGGTCAGGTGAGCAGGCGGGTCAATGCCGCGCGAGGTCCTGGCGGAATGGCGCAGGCTTGATGGCTGCTGCGCTCGACAAAGACATGCACAAAACGCCCAGCCGCGCAGGCTTCCTCGACTCCCGCCTTGAACACCGCCAACGCATAGTGCACCGAGCTGTTGCCCAGCTTGGCGACGCGCACGCCGATTTCGATGGCTTCGGGAAAAGCGATGGGGGCGAAGTAATCGCAGCCGGAGCTGACGACGAAGGCGATCTGTTCGCCCTGATGAATATCCAGCCCGCCCTGTTCAATCAGCCAGCTGTTTACCGCGCTGTCGAAGTAGTTGTAATAGACCACGTTGTTGACGTGACCGTAGACGTCATTGTCGTGCCAGCGGGTAGTGATGGGGTGCAGGTGGGGGTAGTCGCTGCGTTTTTGTTTTTCACTCATATTAGAAGTCTTCTCTCAGGAAACTCGGTTCAACTGCCAATGCGGAGCTACGGGATATAAAGGTCTTGGAGTAGTCGGAACGGGCTGCGCTGGCTGACACCTTCCGTAGACACGCCGTGAACCCGTCCCTGGGGGCTCGCTATGCCCATCCCTGGGCATAGACGGTCTACTACAGGTGTCAGCCAGCGCTTCCCTTGGCACCGTGCGTTCTGTTATCCCGAAAAATCAGTACGCCTGGCGATAAATTGCCAGTGCATCCGCTTCGGTCAGTTCCCTGGGGTTATTGACCAGCAAGCGCTGTTGCAGCATCGCATCCTTGGCCAGTTGCGGCAGCATGTCTTCCGGTACGCCGGCGTCACGCAGGCGCGAGGGCAGGTTGCAGCGGGGGCTCAGGTCGGCCAGTGCGGCGACCAGCTGTCCGGTCAGGCTGGCAGCGTTGCCGGGCTTCAGGTCGGTGACCAGCAGTGGTGCCAGTTCGGCGTACAGATGCTCGGCGGCGGAGGCGTTGAAGCCGATCACCGTGGGCAGTACCAGGGCGTTGGACAGGCCATGGGGAATATGGAAATGCCCGCCCAGCGGATAGGCCAGGGCATGTACCGCGGCGACCGGCGCATTGGCAAAGGCCTGGCCGGCGAGCAGGGCGCCGAGCAGCATGGCCTGGCGGGCCTCGCGGTTGCTGCCGTTATGCACGGCTTGGTCCAGATTGGCCGCCAGCAAGCGCAGGGCTTCGCGGGCGAGCATGTCGGACAGGGGATTCTTTTTGAGCTTGCTGGTATAGGCCTCGATCGCATGCACCATGGCGTCGATGCCGGTGGCGGCGGTGACGGCGGGCGGCAGGCCGAGGGTCAGGTCGGCATCCAGCAGCGCCATATCCGGCAGCAGGATCGGCGAGACCACGCCCATCTTGCTGGTTGCGCCGGTGGTGATGATGGCGATCTGCGTGACTTCCGAGCCGGTGCCGGCAGTGGTCGGTACCTGGATCAGCGGCAGGCGCGGGCCCTTGGCATTGCCGACGCCGTAGATATCGGCCAGCTGTTGCTGACAGCCGGGATGCGCGAGAAAGGCCACCAGCTTGGCGACGTCCATCGAGCTGCCGCCGCCGAAGCCCACCACCAGATCGGCCTGCATGGCCCGGCCCTGCTCGACTGCGGCCATGACCACGGACTCTGGCGGATCCGCCTGTACGGCGTCGAAGACTTCCACGGCCACTCCGGCCTTGGCAAAGCCTGGCAGGATGTCATTGAGCATGCCCAGCCTGGTGATGCCCGGATCGGTGACGATCATCACGCGGGTGGCGCCGCGCTCCTTGCAGAGGTCGGCCAGACGAATGGCCGAGCCGGATTCGCAGAGGATCTGCGCAGTGGTGGCAAACAGGAAGGGAGACATGGGCACCTCGGTCAATGAGACAGTTTGCAATACTGTATGGCTGCCAGCGCCAAGCTGCAAGTTTCAAGCGGCAAGCTACCAGCTAAAATCAACTGCCAAAGCCCTCGCCGCGGGGCCGCGGCTCCTGCCGGGGAGGGGTAGCACACTGTGTTGATAGGAGCGGCGGTCCCGCCGCGAAGGGGTTTAGCTTGAAGCTTGCCGCTTGAAGCTTGAAGCTGCTTTTAAAGAAACATCTCCAGCAAATCATTCAGAAACAGCCGGCCGCGCTCGGTGGGGCGCAGCTGCTGCTCCCAGGGTTCGAGCAGGCCTTTGCGCACGGCGTCGTTCAGCAGGGGCGCAATCGCTGCAATCGGCTGGCCGGTGCGGGCCAGGTAATACGCGGTGGGCACGCCATCGCTGAGGCGCAGGGCATTCATCAGGAAATCGAACGGCAGATCGCCCGGGGCAATCACCTTGCGGCCAGCGCAGTAGTCTTTGCCCGGGTCCAGGTAGTCCTTGGGCTGGCGGGTTTTCCAGTAGCGTTCGATACGCCCGTCGGGATGGCTCAGCTTGCCGTGGGCGCCGGCGCCAATACCGATAAAATCGCCGTACTGCCAGTAATTGAGGTTGTGTCTGGCCTGGCGGCCCGGCTGGGCATAGGCGGAGACTTCGTACTGCACCAGCCCCACTTCCGCGAGCCGGGCCTGGCCGGCCTCCTGAATGGCCCACAGCGTGTCTTCGACCGGCAAGATCGGCGGCTGGCTGTAGAACACCGTATTGGGTTCCAGGGTCAGCTGGTACCAGGACAGATGCTCGGGCCCCAGCGCGATAGCCTGGTTGATATCGGCCATTGCATCGTCCAGCGACTGGTCTGGCAGGCCGTGCATCAGGTCCAGGTTGAGGTTGTCGAAGCCGGCCTGGCGCGCCATGGCCACTGCCGCCAGCGCTTCACGATCATCATGAATACGCCCCAGCGCCTTGAGGTGGCGGGCATTGAAACTCTGGATGCCGATCGACAGGCGATTGATGCCCGCCGCCCGGTAGCCGGCGAACTTGGCCTGCTCGAAGGTGCCGGGGTTGGCTTCCAGGGTGATTTCGATATCTGGAGCGAAGTTCAGGCGCCGGGCCATGGCCTCGAGCAGTCGGCCAAGACTCTCTGCGGAAAACAGACTGGGCGTGCCGCCGCCAAAAAAGATCGAGGTCAGCTGGCGGTCTTTTTCACACCCTTGGGCGCCGGGCAGATCCAGCTGCAGATCGGCGATCAGCGCATCTATGTATTCGGCTTCAGGCAGGCCCTGCTCGCTGACGTGCGAGTTGAAGTCGCAGTAGGGGCATTTGCGCACGCACCAGGGAATATGCACATAGGCCGCCAGGGGCGGCAGCTGCAAGGGGGTAGCTGCAAGCGGCCCGTTTTCCGGGTGGCTGTCTGGGCTGGCTGGGCTTGCTCGCTGATTGCTCACGCCAGTCCCAGTCGCGTGCGCAGTTGCACCATGGCCTTGGCCCGGTGGCTTAGGCGGTTCTTTTCCGCTGGGTTGAGTTCGGCGCTGGAGCAGTTGGCCTCGGGTACCCAGAACAACGGGTCGTAACCGAAGCCGTGTTCGCCGCGCGGTGCGTCAAGGATGCTGCCATGCCAGACGCCTTCACAGATGATCGGCGTCGGGTCTTCGGCGTGCTGCATCAGCACCAGCACGGCAATAAAGCGCGCGCCGCGTTGCTCTGGGGGCAGCCCTTCGAGTGTTTTGAGCAGTTTGGCATTGTTTGCCGCATCCCCGCCGGCACCGGCGTAGCGCGCTGAATAAATGCCGGGGGCGCCGGCCAGCGCATCGACGGCAAGACCGGAGTCGTCTGCCAGCGCCGGCAAGCCCGAGGCTCTGCAGGCATGCCGCGCCTTGATGATGGCGTTCTCGACAAAGCTCAGCCCGTCCTCGACGGCTTCCGCAGCGACAAACTGGCTTTGCGGCAGCACCCTGACCTGCTCGCCGAGCATGGCTTGCAGCTCCTTGAGTTTGCCCGCGTTGCCGCTGGCGAGAACGAGCTGCTGGAGATTACTCATCGGGATAGAATTCTTGCTGGAAGCGCAGGGTGTGAGCCGGTCCTCCGCTGCTGGGACGCACCTCCACCTCGAAGCGCAACAGGCCGCGCTGGGTCGAGGTGTAATTGGCGACAAAGTAGATAGAGTCTTCTTCCTGCAAACGGATAAAGCGCAGCGGCGACTTCTGACCCAGCAGGTTGGTCACGTTGCCGGTCAGCAAGGCATCGACTGCCACCGGGCCCTCGGGCGTCTGGCGTTGCACGGCAATACTGACCACCCCATGGGTGGGTCCACGCGTCAGACCGGTGTTGGCCGCGATATCCGGCTGCAGATAGCTGCTGTTGAAGGTGTTGTGGTAGACCAGCATATCGCCGAGGCGCTGGGGGCTGGTTTGCTGGGCGTTGGCCAGTGCAGGCAGCAACAGCAGGCTCAAGAACAGGGCGCGGAACATAATAACTCTCCTTCAGGGGCTATCGGGTCAGGGCTACCGGGCTTATCGGGTAACCCGGTAAATGGCAATTTCGCCCAACAAATTCGGCCACAGGCCGCTGAGTACGCCGCTGCGGTGCGTCTGATCAACCACCAGGCGGTCAAGGATGCGAATCGAGCGCTCGCGGCACAGGGCTTCGAAATCCTTGAAGGTGCAAAAGTGGATATTGGGCGTGTTGTACCAAGTGTAGGGCATGAACTCGGAGACCGGCATGCGACCCTTTGTACCCAGATATAAACGGCAGCGCCAATGGGCGAAGTTAGGGAAGGTCAGGATCGCCTCGCGGCCGATGCGCAACATCTCTTCCAGTACCAGATCGGGGTAGTGCACGGCTTGCAAGGCCTGGGTCATGAGCACGCTGTCAAAGGTGTTGTCACCGAAATTGGTCAGGCCGGCGTCGAGATTCTGTTCGATCACGTTGACGCCGTTGGCGATACAGGCGTTGATCTTTTCCGGGTCGATCTCCAGGCCATAGCCGGTGACCTTGCGCTGCTCGGACAGGTAGCGCAGCAGTTCGCCGTCGCCACAGCCCAGGTCCAGCAGGCGGCTGCCCGGCTTGATCCATTCCTGAATGATTTCCAGATCCGCGCGCATGCTCATGCGTCCACCTCGATACGGTTCATATACGCCTGCAAGGCCTGCACATAGCGGGGAATCGGCAGCAGGAAGGCATCGTGGCCTTGTGCGGCTTCAATTTCCAGGTAGCTGACCTGTTTGCGCGCCGCGAGCAGGGCGTCGACCAGCTCACGCGAGCGGGCCGGCGAGAAGCGCCAGTCAGTGGTGAAGGACATGACCATGCAGCGCGCCTGAATGCCTTCCAGGCTGTGCGCCAGATTGCCGTCATGCACGCCGGCGGGGTCGAAATAATCCAGCGCCTTGGTCATCAGCAAGTAAGTGTTGGCGTCAAAGCGCTCGGAGAATTCCTGACCCTGGTAGCGCAGGTAACTTTCGACCTGGAACTCGACACTGGTGAAATCATAGTTGAGCACGTCGGTACGCAGCTCGCGGCCGAATTTTTCACCCATGGAATCATCCGACAGATAGGTGATATGCCCGACCATGCGCGCCAGCATCAAGCCGCGCTTGGGGATCACACCGAAGGCAGCGTAGTCGCCATTGTGGAAGTCCGGATCGGTAATGATCGCCTGCCGGGCCACTTCATTGAAGGCAATATTCTGCGCCGAAAGCTTGGGCGCGGTGGCAATCGCCAGGCAGTGGCGGATGCGTTGCGGGTAACTGATGGCCCACTGCAAGGCCTGCATGCCGCCCAGACTGCCGCCGACTACCGCGGCCCAGGTGTCTATGCCCAGTTGGTCGGCGAGCAGCGCCTGACTGTGCACCCAGTCTTCCACGGTGAGGACCGGGAAGCTGGCGCCATAGGATTTGCCGGTGGCCGGGTTGACGCTGGAGGGGCCGGTGGAGCCGTGGCAGCCGCCGAGGTTGTTCAGGCTGACCACGAAGAAGCGCTGGGTGTCGATCGCCTTGCCGGGTCCGATGCAGGCGTCCCACCAGCCGGGCTTGCGCTCGTCTGCGCGATGAAAGCCGGCGGCGTGGTGGTGGCCGGACAGTGCGTGGCAGATCAGCAGCGCATTGCTGCGGCTGGCATTCAGTTGGCCGTAGGTCTCGTAAACCAGCTCGAACTGTTCCAGGGACTTGCCGCAGGCCAGCTTCAACGGCTGATTAAAGCAGTGCCGCTGGGGTGTCACCAGTCCGACGGAGTCGGCAGGGAAGGTCGACATGATTAGGCAGTTCCTGTGTAGGTTGGCGGTGGCCAGCCAGGGGCGCTGCCAACAATCGAGGCGCCAGTCTAAAGAGCGCCACCGTTGGACGCAATATCTGTGGGCGCTGCGATCTCCAGCGCCTCAGGTAGCCGTTTCGGTGCCTGGACCAGTACGCGCTTGTGCCGGCTCTGCTGGCCACTGAGCAGGCTGACCTGCTGCTTGCTGACCGCGAACGCGCTGGCCAGAAAGGCCAGCAACAGCAGATTGGCCTTACCGTCGACCGGCGGCGCGCTGATACGGATTTTCAGCCGCCCGCCGTGCAGTCCGGCAAAACCCATGGTCTTGGCGCCGGGCTGCAGATGGCAGTCGAGGATCAGATCGGCGCCGCGCCAGTGATAGAAGCTCATGGCTGGCGCGCTCCGGTGGCTGCTGGGCTCAGATGGCCAGCGTCAGGCCGCGCGGCATGCCCGTGGCCGCGGCGATATTGGCGATGATCAGCATGTCGAACAGGCGCAGTGCAATAAAGCCGAAGATCGGTGACAGATCCAGCCCGCCCATGGACGGCAGGATCTTGCGGATCGGCCCCAGTACCGGCTCACACAGCTGGTGCACCAGCAGGGCTGCGGGGTTGCTGCTGGATGGCGCGACCCAGGAGAGGATCACGCTGATGATCAGCGCAAAGAAGAAAATCTTCAGGAACAGCGCGGTCAGCGCGATCATCGACCAGACCAGCAATTGCAGCACGTTGGGCAAGGCATAGCCCATCAGCTTGATGATCACCGTCATCAGCAGCAGCTGCAGGATCAGGGCGAGCACCAGTGCGGCAAAATCGATACCGCCAAAACCGGGGATCACCCGGCGGAGCGGCATCAGCAGCGGTTTGGTTGCGCGCACGATGAACTGCGAGACCGGGTTGTAGAAATCGGCTTTGACCAGTTGCAGCACAAAGCGCAACAGCACGATCAGCAGATACAGACTGCCGAGGGTCTGGACGATGTAGATGGCGGCCATGTTAACGCTGTTCATGCGGTTTCCTCAGGCTAGTTCTGTGGTCATTTCGGCGGCGCGTGTAGCGGCGGCCTGCATGGCGCGCGCGACGATCGCCGGCAGGTCATCCTTGGCAAAACTGTTGATCGCTTGTTCCGTGGTGCCGCCGGGGGAGCACACGCGGCGCCGCAGCTCGGCGGCATCCACATCACTGTGTACAGCCATGTCGGCGGCGCCCAGTGCGGTAAACAGCGTCAGGCGCTCGGCGATGTCACGCGGCAGCCCGAGTTGCTCGCCGGCGGCGGTCATGGCTTCGATCATGTAGAAGAAGTAGGCCGGGCCGCTGCCGGATACGGCGGTCACGGCGTCGATCAGTTCTTCGCGCTCCAGCCACAGGCTGATGCCTACCGCATTGAGAATAGCTTCGGCCTGCTGCTTCTGCGTGTCGCTGACCTGGGCATTGGCGAACAGCCCGCTGACGCCCTGGCGGCGTAGCGACGGCGTATTGGGCATGCAGCGCACGATCGCCGTGCCGCTGCCCAGCCAGCTTTCCAGGCTGGCGCAGCTGATGCCCGCGGCAATCGAGATAATCAATTGGCCGGCCTTGCGCTGCGTCGGCAGGGCGCGGCATACCGCCTGCATCACCTGCGGTTTGACCGCCAGCACCAGCACATCACATTCGCCGGCGAGCAGGGCGTTATCGGTGCTGGTGCGGATGCCGAATTGCTTGCCCAGTCGCTCGGCCTGTTCGGCGGTACGATCGCTGGCGAGAATCTGACCAGCCTTGATGTTCTGCTGCAACATACCGCCAATCAAGCTGGTGGCCATGTTGCCGGCGCCGATGAAGCCGATGGTCGGAGTGCTCATGGGGTTATCCTTGCTCGGGGTGGTGGGGATGGGCGTCGCGGGCGCCAAAGATCGCGGTGCCGATGCGCACCTGGGTGGCGCCTTCCTGGACCGCTTCGGTCAGATCGTCGCTCATGCCCATGGATAAGGTGTCGAGTGGCAGATCCTCCTGAACCGCCAGAACCTCCAGGGCCTCGCGCAGAGCCTTCAGCGGCGCGCGCCGGCCTTCGCTATCCGCCGCGGGGGCGGGTATCGCCATCAGGCCGCGCAGCTGCAGGTTAGGCAGGGCGGCGACCGCGGCGGCCAGCGCGGCCAGCTCTTCGGGCAGCACGCCGGATTTGCTCGGCTCACGACTGATATTGACCTGCAGGCAGATGTTCAGCGGTGGCAGCCCGGCGGGCCTTTGCTCGGACAGGCGGCGGGCGATTTTCAGCCGGTCGACGCCATGCACCCAGTCGAAATGCTCGGCAATGGCTTTGGTCTTGTTCGACTGGATGGGGCCAATGAAATGCCAGATCAGCGGCAGCTCTTTAAGCTCGGCCTGTTTATCCAGCGCTTCCTGCAGATAGTTTTCACCCACATGCTGTATGCCAGCGGCCCAGGCATCACGAATCGCACTGGCTGGACGGGTTTTGCTGACAGCGATCAGGGTAATGCTCTGCGGATTTCGTCCAGCACTGATGGCAGAGCGCTCGATACGCTCATGAACGTTTGCAATATTCTTTGCTATCGTGGACATTACGGACATTAACACCTGCCAAACTAAAAAAATCTTCTGGCATTCTACATGCTTGCTGGTTGTTATGGGGAACCCTATGGATATTAC
The DNA here is from genome assembly GCA_046496585.1 of Halopseudomonas sp. Lineage (GTDB taxonomy): Bacteria > Pseudomonadota > Gammaproteobacteria > Pseudomonadales > Pseudomonadaceae > Halopseudomonas. The sequence continues at coordinate 8,449 of JAWOGT010000206.1, read as the reverse complement.
CGAGCTGTTAGCCTTCAGCGCCAAACAGGGCGCGTCGGACTTGCACCTATCGGCCGGACTGCCGCCCATGATTCGTGTTGATGGCGACGTACGCCGCATTAACGTACCGGCCATGGATCACAAGATGGTTCATGGTCTGATCTACGACATCATGAACGACAAGCAGCGCAAGGATTTCGAGGAATTTCTGGAGACCGACTTCTCCTTTGAAGTGCCCGGTGTGGCGCGTTTCCGGGTGAATGCCTTCAACCAGAACCGCGGCGCCGGTGCGGTATTCCGGACCATTCCCTCGAAGGTCCTGAGCATGGACGACTTGGGCATGGGCGATGTGTTCAAGAAGATTTCCGATGTGCCGCGCGGTCTGGTGCTGGTCACCGGGCCCACCGGTTCGGGCAAGTCGACCACCCTGGCGGCGATGCTCGATTACCTGAACAACACCAAGTATCAGCACGTGCTGACCATCGAAGACCCGATCGAATTCGTTCACGAGTCGAAGAAATGCCTGGTCAACCAGCGTGAAGTGCACCGCGATACACTCGGTTTTGCCGAGGCGCTGCGCTCGGCCCTGCGTGAGGACCCGGACATTATTCTGGTCGGCGAGATGCGTGACCTGGAAACCATCCGCCTGGCACTCACCGCCGCGGAAACCGGTCACCTGGTGTTTGGTACCCTGCACACCACCTCCGCGGCAAAAACCATTGACCGGGTGGTCGATGTGTTTCCCGCGGAAGAAAAATCCATGGTCCGCTCCATGCTCTCTGAATCGCTGACGGCGGTGGTGTCACAGACGCTGTTGAAGAAGATCGGTGGCGGCCGGGTCGCGGCCCACGAGATCATGATCGGTACCCCGGCGATCCGTAACCTGATACGCGAAGACAAGGTAGCGCAGATGTATTCGGCGATTCAGACCGGCGGCAATATCGGCATGCAGACACTGGATATGTGCCTCAAAGGCCTGGTCGCCAAGGGCCTGGTCACCCGGGAAAGTGCCCGCGAGAAAGCCAAGAGTACTGACGGGTTCTAACGCGCAGCCATTACAGCGGCGAAGGCATCTTCGCCCGCCAGCTACAAGAGGCAGATCATGGAGTTTGATAAATTACTGCGGCTGATGGTTGAAAAAGGCGCTTCTGACCTTTTTATCACTGCCGGTGTGGCACCCAGCATGAAGGTGAATGGCAAGATTCTGCCGGTGACCAAGACGCCCTTGTCCCCGGAGCAGACGCGTGAAACCGTACTGGGTGTGATGACCGAGAGCCAGCGGCGTGAATTCGCCGAGAAGCGCGAATGCAACTTCGCCATCAGCGCCCGGGGTATCGGCCGCTTCCGGGTCAGTGCCTTCTACCAGCGCAACCTGGTGGGCATGGTCTTGCGCCGCATTGAAATCAATATCCCGAGCATGGAAGAGCTGCGCCTGCCGGAGATACTCAAGAAGCTGTCGATGACCAAGCGCGGTCTGGTGATTTTCGTTGGCGCCACCGGCACCGGCAAGTCGACCTCGCTGGCGTCGATGATTGGCTACCGCAACAAGAATTCCAGCGGCCATATCATTACCATCGAAGACCCGATCGAATTCATTCATCAGCATCAGAGTTGTATCGTGACCCAGCGCGAGGTCGGTATCGATACCGACTCCTTCGAGGTGGCGTTGAAGAACACCTTGCGCCAGGCGCCGGACGTGATCCTGATCGGTGAAGTACGCACCAAGGAAACCATGGACCACGCAGTGGCCTTCGCCGAAACCGGGCACCTGTGTCTGGCGACGCTGCACGCCAACAACGCCAACCAGGCGCTGGACCGTATCATCCACTTTTTCCCCACGGACATGCATCAGCAGGTGTGGATGGATCTGTCCTTGAATCTCAAGGCGATTATCGCCCAGCAGCTGATCCCGACACCCGATGGCAAGGGTCGCCGCGCGGCGATTGAGGTGTTGATCAATACGCCGCTGGCGGCCGACATGATTCGCAAGGGTGAAGTGCACGAGCTCAAGCCGTTGATGGCGCGGTCTACCGAGCTGGGCATGCAGACCTTCGACCAGGCCTTGTACCGGCTCTACAGCCAGGGCGAGATCACCTATGAAGACGCCCTGCTGCATGCCGACTCGGCCAATGATCTGCGCCTGTTGATCAAGCTCGGTTCGGAAACCGATGGCAAGCACCTGATGGGCAGCAAGAACGATTTTGCCCTGGAAGGTGACGATAACGACCACCGGCGCTGATCATTACCCGTACTGCTGGCGCCAGGGCCAGCAGTACGCCGCGGTGCCGGCGCAAGAACCTGGCTTCCCGCCTCGTCAGGCCTGATAAACCAGCTTGCCATGGCTGATGGTATGGGTGACCTTGCAGGGTGCGCCCTGGCCGATAAACGGACAGTTGGCGCCTTTGGATAGCCAGTTATGGCCGATCAGGCTGGCGGCAACCGGATCAAACAGGGTGATGTCGGCGCGCTCATGCAGGCTGATTGAACCTGCCGGCAGGTTCAGCGCGCGGGCCGGCCCACAGGTCAGGCGTGCCAAGAGTGCAGGCAACTCCAGCAAGCCATCGGCGACCAGCGTCAAGGCCAGCGGCAGGAGAATCTCAACGCTACTGATGCCCGGGGCCGAGGCGGCAAAGGGCACCCGCTTGGCTTCCTGTTCATGCGGCTGGTGGTGCGAGGCGATGGCTTGAATCACCCCGCTCTGCACGGCCTGGCGCAGGGCCAGGCGGTCCTGTTTGCTGCGCAGCGGCGGCTGCACGTGCAGCAGGCTGGAGAAGCCTTCCAGGTCCTCGTCACACAACAGCAACTGATACATGGCCACATCAGCGCTGACGCGCAAGCCGCGGGCCTGGGCGTCGGCCAGCATGTCCATGGCGCGGGCACTGGTCAGGCCGCTGAAGTGCGCCTGTACGCCGGTCTGTTCGACCAGCAGCAGGTCGCGGGCCAGGGCCACCGTTTCAGCCGTTTCCGGAATGCCGATCAGCCCCATACGCGCGGCGGTGGCCCCTTCGTGGGCACTGCCGCCTTCGGCAATGTCCGGGTCCTGAGGCATAAAGACCACCGGCAGGTCGAAGCTGGCGGCATACTCCAGCGCCCGGCGCAGGATGCGGTTGCTCTTCATCGGCGCCAGGCCCTGGGTAAAGGCCACGCAGCCAACATCGCGCAGGGCTACCAGTTCGCTCAGATGCTCGCCATCCAGGCCACGGGTCAGCGCGCCAAACGGGAACACGCGGACCTGCCCGGCCTGCTCGCAGCGATCCAGGATCAGCTCGGCGACCGCCGGTGTGTCGAGTACCGGCACGCTGTCCGGCAAGCTGCACAGGCTGGTCACGCCGCCGGCGGCGGCGGCGCGGGTCTCGCTGTCGATGTTGCCCTTGCGGGTGTGGCCGGGTTCGCGCAGGCTGACATTCAAATCCACCAGCCCGGGGCTGGCAATCAGTCCGCGGGCGTCAATGCGCTGGTTGGCAGTGAAGCCTTCCGGGGCCTCACCGATGCCGACGATATGCCCGGCGGCGATATGCAGGTCGGTGATCTGGTCAAACTGGCTGGCCGGGTCAATGACCCGGGCGCCTTCAATGGTCAGTCGCATGCGCGGGCTTCCTGAGCTGATTGGCTGACCTGCTTGGCTAACAGGATTTCCTGGTTATGCTGGCGCTGGGCGTTCTGCCCGGTCATGGCCATGGACATCACGGCCATGCGCACGGCGATACCGTAGGTGACCTGGTTGAGGATCACCGACTGGGCCCCATCGGCGACTTCGGATTCGATTTCCACGCCGCGATTGATCGGGCCTGGGTGCATGACCAAGGCATCCGGCTTGGCCAGCGCCAGGGTTTCCCGGGTCAGACCGTAGAGCCGGTAGTACTCGCCTTCACTGGGCAGCAGGCCGCTTTGCATGCGCTCCTTTTGCAGCCGCAGCATGATCACCACGTCGACGTCACGCAGACCGACACGCAAATCGTTGAATACGCGCACGCCATACTGCTCTATGCCGGCCGGCAGCAGCGTGCGCGGGGCGATCACGCGAATGTCCGGGCAGCCGAGGGTTTGCAGCGCCTGCATGTTCGAGCGGGCCACCCGGGAGTGCAGAATATCGCCGACAATGGCCACCGACAGCTGGGTGAAATCGCCCCGATGCCGGCGGATGGTCAGCATGTCGAGCATCGCCTGGGTCGGGTGCGCGTGGTTGCCGTCGCCGGCGTTGATGATGGCGACGTCCGGGCAGACCTGCCCGGCGATAAAATGCGCGGCCCCGGAGTCGCCATGCCTGACCACGAACATGTCGGCGGCCATGGCTTCCAGATTGCGCAGGGTGTCGTACAGGGTTTCACCCTTGCTGGTCGAGGAGGTCTGGATGTTCAGGTTGAGTACGTCGGCGGAGAGCCGCTTGGCAGCCAGTTCGAAGGTCGTGCGGGTGCGCGTCGAATTCTCGAAGAACACGTTGCATACGGTCTTGCCGCGCAGCAGTGGCACTTTCTTCACCGCCCGTTCGCCGACCTCGAGAAAGGAGTCGGCGGTATCCAGCAGCTCGGTGAGCAGCTCGCGGGACAGGCCTTCGATGGTCAGAAAGTGCCGCAGCTGACCCTGAAAATTGAGTTGCAGATGGCTGGTTGGGGTGCTCATGGGCCTCTCAGTGTTTGGCAACAGGGTTCAGGATCAGCTGCAACGGTTCCGGGCCGGTCAGCTTGACGCGCTGGCCAGCGGGCAATGCCAGGCTGCTGCCCAGTACGTCGGCGCGGATCGGCAGTTGCCGCGCTTGTATATCGAGCAAGGTCACCAGTGTCACTGACGCCGGCCGGCCATAATCGAACAGTTCGTTGAGCGCGGCGCGGATGGTGCGCCCGGTCATCAGCACGTCATCGACCAGGATCAGATGGCGATCATCGACGGAAAACGGGAGTTCGGACGGCTGTACCCCGGGTTGCAGGCCATTCCGGGCGAAATCATCGCGATAAAAGGCGATGTCCAGGGTGCCCAGCGGCGCCTCCGGCAAGCACAAGCTGCGCAGCTGCTCGGCGACCCAGACGCCGCCGGTATGAATGCCGACAAAGGCCGGGTCCTGAATCTGCTGCCGGGCCAGATAATCGGTCAGCTCGCCAGCCATACGCTGCAGCAGCGGGCCGACGTCGGGTAGGGCGCTCATGGCGTTTCCTCGGATTGGTCGCCAAGCCAGGTTTCCAGCAGCAGCGCGGCGGCCAGGCTGTCCACCGGATTGTCCCGGTAGCTGGCGGGGCTGCGCCGGCTGTCGCGCAGGCTCTGTTTGGCTTCGAAAGTGGATAGGCGTTCGTCGACGCAGTGTACCGGCAGCTTGAAGCGGCCATGCAGGCGGCGCGAGAATTTCTCCGCCCGGCCGCTCATCTCGCTGGGGCTGCCGTCCATATTCAGGGGCAGGCCCACCACCAGGGTGTCGGGCTTCCATTCGGCAATCAGACGCGCAATGTCATCCCAGTTGGGCACCCCGTCTTTGGCGCGCAGCACGGCGACCGGCTCGGCGCGGCAGGTCAGGGTCTGGCCCACGGCAACGCCGATCTGCTTGGTGCCGTAATCGAAGGCCATGGCGCGCAGCAATGCTGCCATCAAGCGTGCCCGGCCTGGCTGGTGAGCAGGCGCAGGTCGATACCCAGGCTGCGCGCCGCCGCTGACAGGCGCTCTTCACTGGGTAGCTCGAACAGAATGTGCGTGTCAGCCGGGCAACTGAGCCACATATTGTCGGCCAGTTCCTGATCCAGCTGACCGGCATCCCAGCCGGCGTAACCCAGCGCCAGCAGCGCCTCTGAAGGGCCAATGCCATGCGCCATGTCGAGCAGTATGTCGCGCGAGGTGGTTAACTGCAGTTGCCCCAGATCCAGGCTGGCTTCCCACTGTTCGGGGCCGCGGTGCAGCACGAAGCCCCGTTCGGTCTGTACCGGCCCGCCGTGGTAGACAGGGAAGCTGGCGACCTTGCCGGGCCGATCGACCGCCGGTTGCAGTTGCTCGAGAATGTCAGCCAGGTGCAGGTCGCTGGGATGGTTGATGACCAGCCCCATGGCGCCCTCTTCGTTGTGATCACACAGATAGATCAAGCTGTTGACGAACCGCGGGTCGGCCATATGCGGCATGGCAATCAGGAAATGATGCTTGAGGTAATTCGGATTGGTTTGGTTCATGCCCACAGTATTGGGCTTTGCGCGATAAGCTTCAAGCGCCAAGGACCCCCGAGCCGGTTAGAAACTCGAAACCCGATTGCCCGGCTCAAATCGCCAGGTACGAATGATTTCCAGCACATCGACATCCATCAGGTCGCCGGTGAAAGGCGCATAGGGTGCGGCCAGGCGGACGATGCGCAGCGCTGAATTATCCAGCACCTTGTGCCCAGACGATTCCAGCACCTGCACTTCGCGCAGGCTGCCGTCGCGATTGATCGAGACGAGCAAGCGCAAGCTACCGTAGATATTGTTGTTGCGGGCCTCTGCCGGATAGTTCTGATTACCGATACGCTCGACCTTGCGGCGCCAGGCATCCTTGTAATAGGCGCCCTTGTCCTGCATGGTCGACGCGGCATTGAGGCGGTGTACGCGCGGCCGGTTGGCATATTGCTGACGTTCCTCGGCGAGTTGCGCCTCGAGGCTGGCGATTTCCTGGGACAGGCGAGTAACGTCAAAGCGCTGCAGGCTCACGCTGGTATCCACCGGCTCGGGCGTCGGCGGCGCTTTGGCGACTCGCTCGGGCTGGGGCGCGGTGGTGGTCACTACCTGCTGTTCGCGGACCGCTTCGGGCTCGGGCGCGCTGGCTTCCTGGGGCGGGGTAACCTCGTTGATCTCGGCGTCCTGGAACACCGCTTCTTGCGTGGTGCTGGGGGCGGCCTTGTGATCCAGGGTGCCGCTACCCTGCTGATTCATCTGCGCCAGGTAGTCGGCCTTTTCCGGCTGTTGCTCGGCAGGCTGGGTGGCCAGCGTAATCTCCAGGGTTTTCGACAGTTCGCTGGGCAAAGGCAGGTCAAAGGTGATGCCGAGAATCACCAGGGCATGCAGGACGGAGGCAAGAAACAGGGTAAAACCCAGGCGATCGCGGGCCGCAACTACCGGTGGTTCGGGCTGCTTAGCGAGGTCCTGGGGTGTCATGGCTTTATTCATGCTGTCCATAGGCTAGCGGCTGACATGCTGCTGCGAAGTCTGCCGCGGCCGTGGTAAAAAGTCTATGCGCCCTTGCGCGCTTTGAGACGTTGATCAATGACGTCCATCAGTTGACCGCCAATATCGGTGTGATAGGCGGCGTCAATTTCGCGGATGCAGGTTGGGCTGGTCACATTGATCTCGGTCAGATAGTCGCCAATCACGTCCAGCCCGACAAACAGCAGGCCGCGTTCGCGCAGGCTGGGTCCGACCTGATTCGCGATCCAGCGATCACGCTCGGTCAGTGGCCGGGCTTCACCGCGACCGCCGGCGGCCAGGTTGCCGCGCGTCTCGCCCTGCTGTGGAATACGCGCCAGACAGTAAGGCACCGGTTCGCCATCGATCATCAGAATGCGCTTGTCGCCGTCCGCTATCTCGGGCAGATAGCGCTGGGCCATGATCTGCTGCTGACCGAACTGAGTCAGGGTCTCGATAATCACGCTCAGGTTCGGATCGTTCTCCTGAATGCGAAAAATCATCGCTCCGCCCATTCCGTCGAGCGGTTTGAGAATGACGTCACGGTGTTTCTTGGCAAAAGCGCGCAGAATGCTGGCACGGCGGGTAACCACATGTTCCGGGGCGCATTGGGGAAACTGCGTGGCAAACAGCTTTTCATTGCAGTCGCGCAAGCTGGCGGGCCGGTTGACGACCATGGCGCCGGCGCGTTCGGCGGCTTCCAGAATGTGTGTCGCGTAGAGAAACTCGTTGTCGAAGGGCGGATCCGTGCGCATCAGGATTACGTCCAGATCGGCCAGCGGACGGTGGTGATGCTCTTCCAGGTCGAACCAGTGCTGCGGATCGGCGTGTACCTTGAGTGCGCGCATGCAGCCCATGGCTTGCCCATCGGCCAGGTACAGGTCCTGGGGCTCCATGTAATGCAGCTCCCAGCCCCGCGCTTGCGCGGCCAGCAACATGGCCAGTGAGCTGTCTTTTTTATACTGGATCGCGTGTATCGGATCCATGACGATGCCAAGGCGAATGTGCATAAGGTGGTCGGTCCGCTATAGGTGAGCATGGATGGCTGAGCGATGATGGCTTAGCAATATGCGCTCCAGTGTACTCTGCGCGCAGCTTGCGATGAAGGGTTGACTAATGTCGGCGGATGTCCCATATGTGATGCGTGGCGTTAAATAAGCGCAAAACAGTGCCGCCTCAATAGATTGGCTGCATAAACTATGTTAAAAGTACGCGGAAAAGGGATCGGCTGTCGGTTTCACCAGATGGCTCAAGCGGGGGCAAAGTAACGCTCATGACTCCCTCCCGGGTTCAAGACCACGACCATCACCGGCAAGAGCTGCCGGGACAGCCGAGATGAATGAAAC
>JAWOGT010000170.1:0-10901 GCA_046496585.1 Halopseudomonas sp. | reverse complement strand
TACAAACACGCGCTGATTACGTACCTCGGTCATGCTCAGCTCTCCACGGTCAGCGTGACGTCGTGGCCATGCTCTTTGAGCAGGGCATGACGCTGGGCGACCTTGAGATCTTCACGGACCATCTCGGCGCACATTTCCTGCACGGAGACCTCCGGTACCCAGCCCAGCTGCGCTTTGGCCTTGGAAGGATCACCCAGCAGGGTTTCCACCTCGGCGGGGCGGAAATAACGCGGGTCAATCTGGATCAACACATCACCGACTTTAACGGCCGGGGCAAGCTCGCCCTCGACCTTGTCGACAATGCCTTTTTCGTCCACACCCGTGCCTTCAAAGCGTAAGGTGACGCCGATTTCGGCCGCCGACCAGGTGATGAACTCACGCACCGAGTACTGCACGCCGGTGGCGATGACGTAGTCTTCTGGCTGTTCTTGCTGCAGCATCATCCACTGCATGCGGACATAATCCTTCGCGTGGCCCCAGTCGCGCAGCGAGTCAATGTTGCCCATATACAGGCACTTCTCCAGGCCGTGGGCGATATTGGCCAGGCCGCGGGTAATCTTGCGCGTAACGAAGGTTTCACCGCGGCGGGGTGATTCATGATTGAACAGGATGCCGTTGCACGCATACATACCATAGGCTTCACGGTAATTGACGGTAATCCAGTACGCGTAGAGCTTGGCAACCGCATAAGGCGAGCGCGGATAGAAAGGCGTGGTCTCCTTTTGCGGTGTTTCCTGCACCAGGCCGTACAGTTCGGATGTTGAAGCCTGGTAAAAGCGGGTTTTCTTCTCCAGACCGAGCAGGCGAATGGCTTCCAGGATGCGCAAGGTGCCCATCGCATCGACATCGGCAGTATATTCAGGGGACTCGAAACTGACGGCGACATGGGACTGGGCGCCCAGGTTGTACACTTCATCGGGCTGCACTTGCTGGATGATACGGGTCAGGTTGGAGGAGTCGCTCAGGTCGCCGTAATGCAGGACGAAGTTCTGCTGTTCGACGTGTGGATCCTGGTAGATGTGGTCAACCCGCTGGGTGTTGAATGATGAGGCACGGCGCTTGATACCGTGCACTTCATAGCCTTTCTCCAGGAGCAGTTCTGCCAAATAAGAACCGTCTTGCCCGGTGATGCCTGTAATAAGTGCCTTTTTGCGTTCCATTGACTTTCTATGCTCCGTATCGCTATGTAAGGGGATGGGTTTCTGGACAGCTCAGTGGATCAGCGCGACCCAAAGCGAGCAGCCATTGCCTGGACCCGCTCAACCAGACCGGACAGGATGATCCGTGGTGAGGGGAACTTGTAAAAAAATCGGTACATGCCGTATTCAGCTTCAGCTGAAGAGGCGTAATCGCCGGCCGCCTGCGGCTCAATCAAGCCGATGCCTTCACCTTGGACGTTATGCATGACACTCAACTCCATCGGCTTCATGGACAGGCTGAAGTTGTGCAGTCCACGGATGTTGGTCCGTGCCAGCTGCAAGCCCCTGGCGTGTTGCTTGCAGCCATACAGGTTGACAGTGAAATCATAGGCGGCCAGCCGCGGGTTTTGCTGTTTGATGCTCTCGGGCAGTATTTCGCAAAAGGCGTCATACACCGCCAGACTGCTTGCTAGAGGCGCAAAGTGATAGGTCATGCTGCACTGCTGAACCGGCACCTGAAAGCGTGACGAGGCAATATTGAAGTGCTGCCCGGGGTCGCCGAAATTGGTGCTCAGCGAGCGGTACGGGTACACGAAGAACTTGTTCTGAGCGATGACGTAGGCGTTATACAGCTTTAGCCAGGAGGACTCGGGCCAGCCGCGAATGTCCGCAGGCATATCGGCCACATCAGAAATATCCGTGCCGTGCTCCTCCATCCATTGCCTGAACGCATGCCAGTGTTGGCGTGACCAGGCCTGACCCCAGGATGCGGCCAACTGCATGAAATACACATCGGCATCACCATTATCGACCGGCATGAACGGCAGGTTGGCGGTCTGATTGAATTGCTGATTGTAGAGGCTGATACCGGCAATAGCCGGGTCATCGGCATAAAAATCCAGCGCCTCGCTGGTGTACTGATAGAAAAACGGTGAGACAAACAGATCGTCTTCCAGCACCAGTACATCGCCGTACTCTTTGCTCAGATCGCCACAGCTCAAGACATGATTGCGCAAACCCAGGCGGGTCTCGTGGGCAATAACGCGCTTGTCGCCATGCGGCCAGTCAAAGGCGTTGGCGACCTGCAGGGGCTCAAGCATGCCGGAATTGTCCAGGCTGATCACCAGGCGGACGTTGCCCTGCGGGAAATGCGCACTGCGTACGGAGTCCAGCAGCCGCGTCAGGCTGTCGGGGCGGTTATAACCGATCACGATGATGGTGGGTAAGGACTGCGTCATAGGGTAATTGGACCAACGCCTGTTGAAAAAAAGAAGTGCATCAAGGTCATTATTTATTCGTTCCTGACTGAAGCCTGTTGTGCCACTTGCGAGCCTCGTACAGCACGATAGCGATCAGGCTGGTATAGATGGCAATGCTGGCGAAGGCGAAGGCCATTACCGTACCCAGCGCATCCTGCAACCAAAGGGCACCAAAGAACAGCGCGCCGACACGCAAGCTGGTACTGATTATCTCGATGATCAGAAAGCGCCGCTGCAGTTGTAATGCCGGCGCCGCGACGGTACATGGGCGGCTGATAAAGACCGCGTATTCGGATAAGGCCAGCCAGCGCGCGAGTTCGCCGGCCATGGCCCACTCACTGCCAAAGACAAAGGCAAATAACCAGGGCCCGAAGAAAAAGACCGTAGCGAAAGGCACCAGGCCCACGGCAGCCAGACCAATAAACGCCTTGATCAGCATGCGGGAGATCGGCTTTTCTTCCTGAATGGCCAAAACCAGCTTGGGATAATACACATCGGCTACGGACTTGCCGATGAGATGGGTCGGCATGCTTAGCGTTTGCCTGCAGATCGCGTAAAATCCCGCCATAGTCACCCCGAAATACGCCGCCAGCACCAGTGTCGGCAAATTTTGCGAGACCGCGTTAATCAACATTTGCGGCGCCCGGAAAATCGGAAAGTCGCGGTAGCGGCTGGCCACGCCAGGGACGCTCGAGACTTCGGCCGGTTCTTCCTCTGGGTGCTTGCGGCCTACGCCCTTATCCCGGCGGATGCCGATGAACAGCATAGTGGCATGCAGCAACGGACCGGCAGCGGTGGTGACCACCAATACGGCCGCGGAGGCATGCACAAGACCGGCCGCGCTGCGGCCAATATTGTGAATCAGTGAGTGGGCTATCGCGACCCGGGCAGTGACCCTGAAGCGTTCCTTGCGGATCAGCCATTGCTGAGCGGTTTCCAGCGCGGCGGCGCAAAACATCGCCAGTGGCATTAGCATCAGAAAGGGCGTGATGGCTTCCATGCCCATCAGCTCGACGAACGGCCTGCCATACAAGCCCAACAGAGCGGCAACCAGTGCAGCCACGCCCACCGCTATCATGATCGACAGCTTGACCAGGTTGCGCCCGTCCTCATCCCGGCGGGGCAACACGATTGCAATCGGGTAGGTTAACGCCGCGACGGGTACCGACATCGCGACCAGGCCCAGAAACACACCCAGCACACCGTAGTTTTCCGGACCGTACAGACGTGTAATGATGGGCATGAACGCCATCGCGATGATCTGTGCCCCTGCCGCGCCGGAGACCACCGTGAGGATATTGCGCAATAGCGTGCTGCGTGTGAGTTCACGCAAACCGACGCTGATTCTGCTCATTCTGCTCCTGTTCTCCCTGCTCCCCACGCGCTCTATTGCATCAGGCTGAGGTGGTATGAGGCTGGCAGGGCCATTTGCATTAGGCATGGATGGGCATGCGGCCGATGCCGTAATAGGTGAAGCCTTCGCGCTTGATCTGTACCGGGTCGTACTGATTGCGGCCGTCGACAATCAAGGGATGATTGAGCAGCTTCTTCAAGGCTTTGAAGTCAGGACGTCGGAAGGGCTTCCATTCCGTCACCAGCACCAGCGCATCGGCATCGATGGCTGCTTCGTATTGGCCTTCAACGATGGTGAGTTTCTGCTCCTTGAACCATTTCTCGGGAAACTCTTTGCGCGCCGATTCGGCAGCGATAGGGTCGTAGGCTTTGACCCTTGCGCCCGCATTGATCAGGCTATTGATCAGCACCACGCTAGGCGCTTCGCGCATATCGTCGGTGCCGGGCTTGAACGCCAGCCCCCAGACGGCAAAGGTTTTGCCGCTCAACTCGCCGTCAAAGTGGGTCATCAGCTTGTTATACAGCGATTGTTTCTGCACGGCGTTGCGGTCTTCCACGGCTTGCAGCAGCTTAGGTTCATAATCATTTTGATGGGCAATGCTGATCAGCGCCTTCACGTCCTTGGGGAAACAGGATCCGCCATAGCCGCAGCCCGCATAGATGAAGTGATAACCAATGCGCTGGTCGGAACCGATACCCAGACGGACATTTTCAATGTCCACCTCCAGACGTTCACACAGGCCGGCAATCTCGTTCATAAAGGAAATCTTGGTGGCGAGCATCGCGTTGGCGGCGTATTTGGTCATTTCTGCGTCGCGAACACCCATGAACATCATTCGCGGACGATTACGGATGAAAGGCGCATACAGCTCAGTAATTACCTGGCGTGCGTTCTCGCTGTCGGTGCCGACGATAATGCGATCCGGATGCATGAAATCGTTGACCGCCGTGCCCTCTTTGAGAAATTCGGGGTTGGAGACCACGTCGAAGCTCAGCTCCAGTCCGCGTTGCTTGAGTTGCTCGCTGATCGTCGCTGTTACCAGATCAGCCGTGCCCACCGGTACTGTGGATTTGTTTATGATCACTGAAGGCTTGGTAATCAGGCTACCAATCTGGCGCGCCACCTCGACTACATATTGCAGGTCAGCCGAGCCGTCCTCGCCTGGAGGGGTGCCTACGGCGATAAAGAACACGCTGGAATGGTCGATGCTGTCTTTCAGTTCGGTGGTGAAGTGCAGACGATCTGCTGCATGATTTTCTGTCACCAGGGTATCGAGCTCGGGCTCATAGATCGGCAAAATGCCCTTCTTCAGGTTCGCGATCTTTTTTGGGTCGGTATCAATGCAGTAAACGGTGTTGCCCATCTCTGCAATACAAGCCCCTGTGACCAATCCGACATAGCCGGTGCCAATGACAGTGATGTCCATGTACTAATCCTTTGTGAAGGTGAAAGCGTTTATAGATCACGCCAGGGACGCGCCGCGGGCGAGCCCCGGGTATCGATAGTCAGTACACGTCCCGTGAAAACAAGGCCAAGGGCGTGCGCAGCAGTATCTTGATGTCCAGCCAGAGCGACCAGTTGTTGATGTAGGCCAGGTCCTGCTCGACGCGCAGCTGCATTTTTTCAATAGTCTCAGTCTCACCGCGGTGCCCGGTGATTTGAGCCAGACCGGTGATGCCGGGCTTAATGCGATGCCGCGACATATAGGACAGGATCTTGTCGCAGTAATAATCGTTGTGCGTTACCGCGTGGGGGCGCGGACCGACCAGCGACATCTCGCCGCGCAAGACGTTGAACAGTTGGGGTAATTCGTCGATGGAGGTTCTGCGCAGGAAGCGACCCACTGGTGTGATCCGCGGGTCTTCGCGGGTCGCTTGTTTAACCACGGTTTCGTCCTCGTGCATGCGCATCGAACGGAACTTCATCACATGGATCACTTCACTATTCCAGCCGTGACGAGGCTGCAGGAACAGCACCGGGCCGGGCGAGGAGCGTTTTACCGCGATTGCAGCGGCGAGAAAGATCGGGCTCAGCAACGCGATCGCCATCAGCGCCAGGGCGCGGTCCATCAGATCCTTGGCGAAAACGGCAGCCGGGTGAGAGCTGAACGGGGTTTCATTCAGATAGATCGCCGGGAGGTGCTCAATCTCGGAGATTGACTGGTTGAGCAGCGGCATGCCACCGAAATCGGGAATCCACACAACGTCGACGCTAAGATCGAGCAAAGACAGGTAAAGCGCCTCAATCGAAGGAACCTCATTGAGGCTCAGGGCAATGTAAACACGCTTGATGTCGTTTTCTTCAATCTGTTGGCGAAGATTGCTCAGGTCGCCCAGTATCGGGAAGCGGCGGTCGATACTGGCTACATTCGGTTGCGAAGAAATCATGCCCAGCAAGGGTACCCGGCCGGAGGCTCTGAGGCGCTTGGCCAGATCATAGGCCGTCGGGCCGGTACCGAGGATGGCAGACCTGCGTCCCATCCGCAGTTTGCTGGAATGCAGATTGGCAAAGTAGCGCATCGGAATGTAGGCCAGCGCTTGCAACAGAAAGCCCAGGCTGGCCCACTTCAGTAGAATGCCGGTGGAAAACAGCACGCTGCTGCCGCTGATCTCCGCAATCACAAACAAGCCGATCAACAGCGTGGCCCAGCCAACCAGCAGATGTCCCAGCCCGGCCAGATAGCCATGTCGTTTGTGGTAGACACGCGCAAGCATATAAGCCGGGACTGACGCGAAGACAGTCAGTGCGATCAGCATGCGGTACTCGGGGGAGACCATGCCGAACTGATCAATTGCCAGATAGCACAGCAGTATGCTGACCAGCGAAACAGCAAAAAACCACTGTACCCAGAATGTCAAACCATGGCGGTTGAAGGCAGGGTTGTTTCGTTTTGTGATCATGGTAGTGCGTCCTCCTTACATAAATTGCTGTCGTCTCCTTACATTCTTTACTGTCGCCAGAAGACCATTCCTGGACTTCCGCTCTAAACGCGGCAGAATAAAACAGGGTTGATGGCAGAACGTGGGGTGCTAACCGGTATAACCTGGCCGATGGCCTAAAGCTGCCCGTGGAGACGATGCTCCAGGGGTCCAGACGAAACTGGCATTCAGGCGAAATGTTTGCTGGCTATCAACCATGGCGTATCTAGGACCAGCCGCCGTGCAGTTCGTTCCCCAAGCAATCGTATAGCGCCTTGGTATCCGGGTTGCATATCCGGTGGCCGGTGCACCAGGTTGTGCGCGTCACTCGCCAGTATGGTGACTACGCCTTGTTTGATCAGGTCCAGTGCCAGGCTCTGCGCAGGCTCGCCAAAGGCGCCGGCAACGGAGCCTGCGGTCAGTTGTATCAGACATCCCTGCTGAATGAAGGGTCGCAGCCGCGCCGGATGTTGCATGAAGCCTTTATTGCGCTCCGGATGCACAATCATCGGCATGACGCCCTGGCTAAGCAGCCAGCGGGTCATTTGCTCCGCGCCAAAAGGGACCTCACTGTGCGGGAACTCAAGCAGCATGACCCGTCGGCCTTTCCAGCGGCCCACGAAGGGAATGCTGCCTTCGCGCACCATGGTCATCAGTTCGCTGCCAAAGCGCACCTCGGCGGCGTAGCCGACCTCAAGCTTGATTCCGGCTTGCGCAACCGCGGCGCTAAATCGCTGACAGGCCAGCCGAATATTGGCTGTCGTGTTCTCATAGCGGCCCGGATGAATATGCGGCGTGCAGACCATATGCGTAATCCCATTGGCCTCTGCAAGCCGGGCCATTTCCAGAGAGGTCTCCATATCTTCCGGGCCATCATCGATGCCCGGTAGTAAGTGACAGTGCAGATCAATCATGCCTGGTTGCCTGGGTAGGAAAAACGCGTGTGAAAGCCCTGCTCAAGCTTTCCCCGCGCTGTAACCGTAGTGATCGACGTAGCTGCTGTACTCGCCTCGCTTGGCCGCTTTCTTCACGTCTACCTGGTTCAAAACGACACCGACTATGGATGCGCCGCTCTGCAGCAGCTGACCTACGCCGCGCTGGGCCATCGGGATAGACGTGCTCTCGGACTTGATCACGTAGATGACCGACGTGGCGAGCGTCGAGGTCAATATCGGATCGCTGACGGCTTGCGTAGGCGGCGAATCGATAATGATGTGATCGTAGTGTTCCTTGGCTTTTTCCAGTAACTCCGCAAAGCGGGGAGAGGCCAACAGTTCCAGCGGGTTGGGCGGTACGGCGCCAGCTGTCATCATGTCCAGATGCTGTGTGACCTTCTGGATGCAATCCGGGGCTTTTGCCGTGCCTGAGATCAGGTTGGCCAGCCCTGGGGTGCCTACCGGAAAGTCAAAGTTGCGAGCCAGTGTCGGGCGGCGCAGGTCAGCGTCGATCAGCAATACGGTTTTCAGCTGGCTCAGCGCGTAGGCCAGGTTGGCGGCCAATGCGCTTTTGCCTTCGCCGGGCACAGACGAGGTCACCACCATGACCTTCTGCGGGCGGGTCATGTCGGCCAGCATCACACCCGTTCGCAGGGTTCTGATCGCTTCAGCAAATTGATGTTCCTCGCCCTTCTCAAACAGGTGAGGCATGTCTTTTTGCATCTTTTTCGGCATTAACGGCATGATCCCCAGCACCGGCAGATTCAGTTGGCTCTCGACATCATCCGTGCTCTTGAAGGTGTTGTTGAGGATTTCCGAAATAAGGGCGATGGCGATACCGGCAATCAATGACAGGACAAAGGCAATGATCAGCAACAGTTTCTTGTTCGGCGCAACGGGTACGGCCGGCGGAATGGCTCGGTCAACAATGCGCGCGTTGCTGGTATTCAGGTCCTGGGTGGCGGTGGTTTCCTGCAGGCGCGTCATAAAGGTTTCGTACAGCGTGCGGTTGCTTTCCACATCGCGGGTCAACTCTCTGATCTGAAACTCCTTGCCGGATATCTCCTGAATCTGGTCCTTGTTCTGGTTGAACGAGGAACGTAAGGAATTCTCATTGGCCAAGGCCAGCTGATAATTTCTTTCAATACCAGCAACCACCTGCTCGACCTGGCTGCGCAGGCTGGCAGTAGCGGCATTCAGGTCAGAGCGCGCGGACTGCATGGCCGGGAAACGGTCGCCGTAGCGGCCGGACAACTCATCAACCTTGGCTTGAGCACGTGCCTGCTCGGCTTTGAACTGCTGAATAAGGGGATGACCAAGTACTGCCGGCACGCTGGCCATGCGTTCCCAGCCTTGCGAGCTCATCGATTGTACTTGGCGATACTGGCTTTCTGCTTCGGCGCGCTGGCTGCGGGCGTCGATCATTCTGTCGCCGATCAGAGCCAGTTCATTGGTGCTGATGGTCGCCACGCCGTCAATGTCTACCAGGCCTTCCTGTTCGCGGTACGCCTGAAGACGGTTTTCTGCTTCTTTAAGGCTACCCGCGAGCTCCTCGAGGCGGCCGTTCATCCAGGTAGTCGCCTTGACGGACATATCCATTTGCGCCTGGAGCTGGCTTTCAATGAAGCTGTCAGCGATGGCGCTGGCTGCCTGCGCGGCGGTGAACCGGTCAGTCATGTCGAAGGAAATACGCACCAACTGGCTCTTGCCTTCGACGCTCACGGAGGTCCTCTCCATGAATCGGCGGGTGGCGTAATCCAAAATTTCCTCTTCAGTGAGGATCTCGGTAATAGCGTCGGGATCCTCCCCGAATACGGCGATTTTGGCGCGATTGAGCAACGGCTTGATATTGATTGCGGGTTTGGATTGCTGGCGCGGATCAAAAGCCGGGTGCTGCGTCAGGTTAAGCTTTTCAACAACCCGTTCGGCCACGTCGCGGCTAGTGATCAGGCCCAGCTGGGTCTGCATGTACTCGCCCAGCAGCCCGGTAGAATCATAGACTTGCTGAAAGGCGACCAGCTGATTGCCTTTCGCTTCAATCATTACGGTGGTGCTGGCGCGGTAAACGGGCTGCACTTGCGAAAGCGCCAGCGCGCAAAGCGCGGTTACCACGGCTACCAGTGCAACGATGCTCCATTTCGCCGACCAAATAGCATGCCATTTCTTCTTTATATCAATGAAGTCCGCATCATCATCTGACGGGGCCAACGGATACCACTGTTTTTCGGGGCGAATGGGGCTGTTCATGCTTAGAAGAATCCCTGGTCAATAGTAATAGTGTCGCCGGGCTTGACGATGGTACTCAAAGCGGCTTTCTCGATAGTTCTGCTTTCGTCACCACCCCGAATTATCGTAATGCGACGCTTGGAGGCACGCTCGGTGAGGCCGCCTGCCAGGGCGATAGCACGATCCAGAGTGAGTCCAGGCTGGTAAGCATAGCCGCCAGGAGCATTAACCTCGCCGCTGATGAAGAACTCGCGATAGTTGATAACGCTGACTGACACGCGAGGATCAACGATAAAACCGGCCTGCAGCCCTTCGGTGATAGACCTTTCGATTTCGCGCGGTGTTTTGTTGAGCGCGTTAACCTCGCCAATAAAGGGGTAGGAGAAGGTCCCGGCATCGTTCAGGCGGATCTCTTCAAAGCTGAGGTCTGGCTCGCCATAGACACTGACACGGACCACGTCGCCAGAGCTGAGTCGGTACTGGGTTTCTGCCGTGGCCTGGAAGGCAAAGCCAAGCAGTAATAGCGTAAAAATCTTCATAGCGTGCATTAACATAGGGGGGCTTCTCCACAACCCCACAGGGAACCTGTGGGGTTGTTATCTTGGTTATAAAAACCGATAGACTGAATGTCGATCTTCAGCGGCTGATTACAGGCTCAACTCAACAATCAGTAAGTACACATTGCGCTGGTAGTCGTTGTCGCTGATGCTGGAATCGTTGTCGCTCCGGCGATAGCCAAGCTTGAAATCAGCCCACCGATCGTAGCTATACACGACAGCTGCGCCAAAGGCTGTGCGGTCGTCCTCGCGTTCAGTAGCCTTGTATTCTCGATCGAGGATCTGGTACTCCAGCTCGGTGGATATCCAAGGACTCCATGTATGATCCCAGCTTAGTAGCGTGTTGATATCTTGTACGGTGCTGGCGCCATCCTCGCCCTCGTCGAAGGCGCCAGCACCGTACAAGATATCAACACGCTACTAAGGTGGGATCATACATGGAGGCCTTGGATATCCACCGAGCTGGAGTAGCAGATCCTCGATCGAGAATACAAGGCTACTGAACGCGAGGAC
>JAWOGT010000074.1:0-4750 GCA_046496585.1 Halopseudomonas sp. | reverse complement strand
ACGAGGTGGAGGCAGTCTGATGGGTCGGCTGAGCGGGCTCGCAACCGGGTGGTTTAACCGCTGGCTGAAGCGCCGTATCCCCGCGGCAGCGCAAGTGCGCCTGAATCATCGGCAGATTTTCATTATCCCCACCCGGTCCGGGCTTGGGCTGTTGCTCTTGCTGGGCGTGATGCTGGTAGGCGCAATCAATTACCAGAACAGCCTGGTATACGCGGTGACCTTTATTCTGGGCAGCCTGTTCTGGGTGTCACTGCAGCATACCTATCGCAACCTGGCCAGCCTGGAGCTGCATGCGGTGGGCAGCCAGGCGGTATTCGCCGGTGAAGCAGCGCCGCTGCATCTTCGCCTGCTCGCCCCGCGCCACGAACACCAGGCCTTGACCCTTAGCTGGCCGCATACCCCGCCGCAACGTCTGGATGTGGGCAAGAACAGTGATACCCGGGTTGATTTGTATCACCCGACACAGCGTCGTGGCTGGTTCAGCCCGGGCCGTCTGCGTATCGAAACCCGCTATCCGCTCGGCTGGTTTGTCGCCTGGAGCCTGGTCGATCTGGACTGGCAGGTACTGGTCTACCCGAAACCACTGAGCGTGCCGCTGCCGGCCATGCGCGGTGCAGGCGAAGAGCAGGGTGGCCCGCCATTGGCTGAAGGCGTGGATGACTTTCAGGGGCTGCGCCACTACCAGCCGGGTGACTCCCGGCGTCGGCTGGACTGGCGCGCCTACTCACGTGGCCAGGGCTTGCACAGCAAAGTATTTGCCGAGCCGGTAGGGGACACCCTGTGGCTGGATCTGGAGCAGACGCCAGGAACGGATATTGAACAGCGGCTGAGCTGCCTGTGTGGCTGGATCATGCAACTTGAACAGCAGTCGCGACCCTACGCCGTGCAGATCGCTGGCGCCGTATTAGGCCCGGCTGTGGGTGAAATCCATCGTGATCAGTGTTTACGCGCGCTGGCACTCTACGGCAGGCCAGCATGAAGGCGCATGCCCTGATTCCCCGCAACAGCCTGGCCTGGCTGCTGATCGCGCAGGTTGTGGTGCTGCTGCCGCAGTTGCCACGCTTACCGATCTGGGTGGCGGCATTGTGGCTGGGTTGCGCGCTCTGGCGGGTGCAGATTCAGCGCATGCGCTGGCGCTACCCGGGCACGCTGTTCAAGACAGCGGCCATTGGCTTGACGGTATTGGGCGTGTTTACATCTCAGGGTAGTTTGATTGGCCTGGACGCAGCTGTGATGTTGCTGTTGCTGCTGTTCATGCTCAAGTTGCTGGAAATGCGCAATCCGCGTGACGCCATGGTGGTGATCTACCTGGGCTTTTTTATTGTCGCTACGGCGTTCCTGTTCGATCAGAGCATCGTGCTGGCGCTGTATCAGTGCTTCTCGCTGCTGGTCCTGGTCGCGGCGCTCGTAGGATTGCATCAAACACCGGGCCGCAATGATCCGGCCCGCGCGTTCAAGACCGGCGCGGTACTGCTGATGCAGGCCATCCCGCTGATGCTGGTGCTGTTCCTGTTGTTTCCGCGGATGGGCCCGTTGTGGTCGGTCAATGCGCCGGGGCAGTCTGCCGCCACCGGGTTGGCCGAAAGCATGGCCCCAGCGGATATCGCCAATCTGGCCCGCTCCGGCGAGCTGGCGTTTCGCGCCAGCTTCACCGATCCGATTCCAGCGCACGCCGACCTGTATTGGCGGGCATTGACACTCACCAGCTTCGATGGCCGGCGCTGGAGTCATTCCAGCCTGGCATCCGGCGGCAGCCCTGCAGCATGGACGCCGCGGGGCGAAGGAGTGGAATATCAGGTCATGACGCGCGCGACCCAGCAGCCCTGGGTCTTCAGCCTGCGCGGCGCGACCACCGAGGATGATGGGCTGCTGTTGACCCGCGATTTCATGCTGCAGTCCAAGCGCCCGATCAGCCAAACCACCACCTATACCGCCACCTCCTATCCTGACAGCGTATTGCAGGCAGACGAACTGGACCCGCTGCAATGGCGCCTATATACCGGCCTGCCCGAAAATGTCGACCCGCGCAGCCGGGCCTGGGCCGCAGAGTTGCGCGGCCAATACCCCAATGATGCCGATCTGCTGCAGGCCCTGCTGCGGCACTTCAATCGCGAACCTTTTCATTACACCTTGCGGCCACCCACGTTGGGTGAGCACAGCAACGACGAGTTCCTGTTTGATAGCCAGCGCGGTTTTTGCGCGCATTTTGCCGGGGCCATGACCTTCGTGCTGCGTGCCGCCGGTATTCCCGCGCGGGTGGTGGCGGGCTATCAGGGCGGCGAGCTGAACCCGCGGGGTAACTATGTGCTGGTGCATCAGTTTGACGCCCATGCCTGGGTTGAGGCCTGGCTGCCGGGCCAGGGCTGGGTTTCGGTTGATCCTACTTTCCAGGTGGCACCGGAGCGGATCGAGCGCGGCTTGCAAGAGGCGATGCAAGGCGAGGGCAGCTTTCTCGAAGACGCGCTGATGTCCTCCGCGCGCTACCGGAACATCAGCTGGGTCAACGCCCTGCGGTTGAGCTGGGACGATCTGAACTACCAATGGCAATTGCGTGTACTGGGCTTCGAGAGCGAGCGGCAAATGGCGTTTTTCCAGCGCTGGCTGGGCACCACTGATTGGCAGCGGGTCGGTGTGATCCTGCTGCTGCTGGCGGCTGCAGTGATGATCCCGTTGGCGCTCTGGACGCTACGGCCGGGTCGCCTGCACCGTGACCCTCGCCAGCGCGCCTGGCAGTTATTGGACCGCCGGCTGCAGCGCCTGGGGCTGAATGCGCACCGTGGCGAAGGGCCGCGGGCCTGGCAGGCACGGCTGAGTCTGGCACTGCCGGCGCAAGGGGAGGCCCTGGCGGCTTTTTTTGACGAGTACGTGAAGCAGATGTACGAGCTCGGTGATACGCGACCCGATCCTCAGCAGCAGTCGACATTGAACCGCCAGCTTGGTTTGCTGGTACGCCAATTACCGCGCAAACGGCTGGCCAGAGCGGGGGTGCTGTAGGAACAGGTGGCTTGTCGGCTGACCGCCGCAGCCTATAATGACAGCAACCGCCGCACGGGCATCAACGCTCAACGCCCAAAGTAAATAATGGAGTACCCATGCATCCTTTCAGCGCAATACGTCCACCTCCTCTGGCCGTCGTTCTCGGCTTGGCCGGGCTGGTGCCTTTCATCAGTGGCGCACTGGGCCTGTGGGTGATCCCCGAGGCGTGGCGTGGCCGGGTGATGGAGGAGTTGCTCAGCTACGCCGCGGTTATTCTCGCCTTTATGGGTGCCATCCACTGGGGCCTGGCCATGCGTGCGGAAGAGTCCAGCGACAAGGCACCCATACAGCTGGGGATGTCGGTTATACCGCCGCTGCTAGGCTGGTTTGCGCTCAGTTTGCCGATCAATCTCGCCCTGCCAGTGTTCTTCCTGGCCTTTGCAGCGTTGTATTTCGCCGATCTGTGGGCGGTGGATCACGGCCTCGCACCGGTATGGTATCCGGCCTTGCGCAAACCGCTGAGTATCGTGGTAATTGTCTCGCTGGCGGTGGCCTGGGTGGCCACCTGGATCGAACATTGAGCGCGTTCAGGATTTCTTGACGAATTCCGATTTCAGCTTCATCGCACCGATGCCGTCGATCTTGCAATCGATATCGTGATCGCCATCCACCAGGCGAATATTCTTGACCTTGGTGCCGACCTTGACCACCAGTGACGAGCCCTTGACCTTCAGGTCTTTGATCACCGTCACGCTGTCGCCATCCTGGAGCGGGTTGCCGTTGGCATCGCTGATCACCTTTTCCGCGCTGGTGGTCTCGACGGCGGCGGCTTTCGGCCACTCGTTGGCGCATTCCGGGCAGACGAACATCTCGCCGTCCTCATAAGTAAATTCGGAGTTGCATTCGGGGCAGTGCGGCAATGTCATTTTCAGGCCTTGTTTCAATTACAGTTGGATTAGCGCAAACCAGCGCCGATGGATGACCGCTGAGCGGCTCTGTGTCCAATCATACTCCATCAACCGCGCAGTCAGCTCTGCCAGTTCAGGCTCGCCAGCCGCTCGATTGGTCGCAGGCTGTTTATCGGATGTGCTACCCGCTGATGTGATTCAGGCAGGTCGCAATGCCGGCCCTGGTTGCTGGACGGCATTGCTTCAACCCGCAGGCTAGAAACTACTTGCGGACAAACGTCATGAAAGCGCCGGCGGCGAGGGCAGCAGCGCCACCGATAATCATGAACATGGTCCCATCAGTAAACCGGCCGGTAAAAGTTTCGGTCACCTGGTCACCCAACGACTGGGAAGACTGAAAGCCAAACAACAACAACAGTACACCTACTACCAGCAATACAATCCCGAGGGGTTTCATAGCATCTCCTTTTTTTGCTTTGTATCTAGTGTGTTGGATTTCAGCGTCATCCCCTGTGAGAGTAATGCCCTATGCATTGCAAAAGCCAGTTTTCCCCACGCGGCCATCTGTGTACTTGCCGGTATTTTTTTCAGTCTTGGCAATGTCAACCCAGGACGAAACCGATGTTGGTGCCCCGCGATTAGTCTGTGCGTGAAAATCCGAACAATGCCGCCAACGGGTGCGGGCGGCCTTCGATGTTGGCCCGCAGCAGCCCAGCGCCAATCATGCTGTAGCTGATGCCGTTACCGCCATAGGCCATGGCGAACTGCACCCGCGGTCCGTGCTCGGGGTGTTCGCCAAAAAACGGCAGGCCATCTGCCGTTTCAGCAAAGGTACCACCCCAGGAAAAAGCTGGGCGCAATGGCAG
>JAWOGT010000027.1:0-8030 GCA_046496585.1 Halopseudomonas sp. | reverse complement strand
GGATGCCCTGGGTATACAGATTCAGCGCCAGGGTGACCAGGTCGACGTTACCGGTACGCTCGCCGTTGCCGAACAGGCAGCCTTCGACGCGATCCGCTCCAGCCAGCAGTCCGAGTTCGGTGGCGGCGACGCCGGTGCCGCGGTCGTTATGCGTGTGCAGGCTGATCAGCACACTGTCGCGGCGGCTGATGTGCCGGCCGAACCATTCGATCTGATCGGCGTAATGATTGGGTGTGGCCACCTCTACGGTGGCGGGCAGGTTGAGAATGACCTTGTGCTCGGGGGTTGGCTGCCAGACGTCCAGTACGGCGTCACAGACTTCGACGGCAAAATCCAGTTCGGTGGAGGTGAAGATCTCCGGGGAGTACTGAAAGGTCCACTGCGTGTCCGGCTGCTGCGCGGCGTGCTGCTTGATCAGCTTGGCGGCGTTGACGGCAATATCCACCACGCCTTTCTTGTCCTGGTTGAAGACGATGCGGCGGAAGCTCGGCGCGGTGGCGTTATACACGTGAATGATGGCTTGCTTGGCGCCGCGCACGGATTCGAAGGTCCGCGCGATCAGGTCGGCACGCGCCTGGGTCAGCACTTGAATGGTCACATCATCGGGGATATGGCCTTGCTCGATCAGCGTGCGGACGAAGTCAAAGTCGGTCTGCGAGGCGGAGGGGAAGGCCACCTCGATCTGCTTGACGCCGACGTTGACCAGGGTCTGGAAGAAGCGCAGTTTGCGCGCCGGGTCCATGGGCTCGATCAGCGACTGGTTGCCATCGCGGAGGTCGGAGCTGCACCAGATCGGGACGTCGGTGAGGGTCTTCGACGGCCAGGTGCGGTCGGGAATATCGACCGGCTGGAAGGCGCGGTATTTGCTTGAGGGGTCTTTGAGCATGCTCATGGGGGTCTGTCCTGTTCTGGTCGGCGCCGGGTGAGCGCTGTAGTGCTTTCAATAGGGAGTTGTTGCAGTAAAGTTATGTCTTTGAGTTTTTTATTGCAACGCTGATTATAAAATAGCCATAGAATCCCGTTAATGTGCGTATAGCGCAATTACAGCGATCTGATTTGGTTGGTTTTGGTGGTTTTTTGCGCTGCAGGGGGATGGCTGGTGCGGATGCTTCGGGGATTATCGCAGTCAGCCTGGCAGGGTTGCGAAAGACGCCGTGAATCCGTCCCTGGAGGCTTGGAGATAACGTCCCTGTTATCTACACTTTCTCCACCCTGCCAGGCTGAATGCTATTACGGGCTTGCGGGTGAGGTTGGGTTGGTTGTCCCAGGTCAAAATCACAACTGAGCCAAGACTTTGTTAATGCATGTAGGCGCCGATAAAGATGGCGGGGTCGACTCTGGCGTTGTTCAGGCTGACGTTCCAGTGCAGGTGCGGGCCGGTAGCCCGTCCGGTGGCGCCGACTTTGCCGAGTACTTCGCCCCGGCCCAGTTCGTCGCCGACCTTGACGTCGATGGATGAGAGGTGACAGAACATGCTGATCAGGCCCTGGCCGTGATCGACAAATACTGTCTGGCCGTTAAAGAAGTAATCGCCGGTGAGGATCACCTTGCCTTCGGCGGGTGATTTGATCGGCGTGCCGCTGGGCACGGCGAAATCCAGCCCGGAGTGCGGGTTGCGTTCCTCGCCATTGAAAATCCGCCGCAGGCCGAAGGCGCTGGACAGGCGGCCGTCGACCGGCCGATCCAGCATCAGGTTGCTGGGCTGGCGTGGGCTGAAGGTTTTGTAGGCTTCAATCTGCTCATTCAGTTCACGCTGGATGCGCTTGAGGTGCACGGGGTCGGGGGTGACGTGTTGCTGGTTCTTCAGCGTGATGCGCTGGGCCGGGTACTCGCGGCTGCTGACGTTAAAGGCCAGCTGCTGGCCGTTGTCCAGGTGCAGCTGCTCGGTGCCGGGCTTGACCGTCAGCGGAATGCCGGCAATCGCGATCCAGCGCTGGCCGTCCTCGCGAATCACCAGTACCGATTGATCCTGATAGGTTACGCGGGGGGCGCTGTCCTGTTCTGGTAGCGTGACTACCGCTACACCACCGGGGACCGGTTTGTTCAACAGGCGGGTAATAAAACCGTCGGCATGGGCGGGCAGGCTCAGGCAGGTGATGCACAGCAGGGCAATCAAGGATTTCATGTAAGCGTCAATCCAGCAGCGGGAGGGTATGGGGTTGATCGAGGTCGCTCTCGACCCGTAGCGCCAGACGGCCGTCGGCCAGGCGCGCTTCAACGCGCTGTCCGGGTTTGACGTCGGTGTGGCTGCGCAGTGCGCGGCCCTGTTGATCGAGCAAGATGCTGTAACCGCGGCCCAGGGTCGCCAGCGGGCTGACCAGATGCAGGGTCTGGGCCAGATTGTCGAGTCGTTGCCGGCGCTGCTGCATGCCCTGGGTCATGGCCCTGGGCAAGCGCCGGTCGAACTGCTCGAGCCGCTGGCGCAGCAGGGCTAGCTGCTTGCCTGGATGCTGGGCCTGCAGCCGCGCCAGCAGCCGCTCATGGCGCTGGCCGAGCAGTGTCAGTTGCTGGCGTAGCGCGCGCTTGAGCCGCAGTTCGAAATCGTCGAGCCGCTGGGCCTGTTGGGCCAGACGTTCACCCGGATGGCGCAAGCGCTTGCGCAGGCTGTCCAGGCGCAGATGTTCACGTGCCAGGCGCTCGGCCATGCGTTGCTGCAGGTGCCGATGTGCGCGCTCCACCTGGAGCAGCATCGCCTGCTGATCGGGGCTTAGCAGTTCTGCGGCGGCGGAAGGTGTCGGTGCGCGCACATCGGCGACAAAATCGCTGATGGAAATATCCGTTTCATGCCCCACCGCACTGATGGTCGGGGTTTGGCAGGCGGCCAGGGCGCGGGCGACCATCTCTTCGTTGAACGGCCACAGATCTTCCAGCGAGCCACCGCCACGGGCCAGGATCAGTGCGTCGAAACCGGCGCGGTCGGCCAGCTGCAAAGCCTTGACGATCAGTGGCGCGGCTTCCCGGCCCTGCACCGGCGTGGGCACGATGATCAGTTCGATAAAGGGCGCGCGGCGGCCGAACACGCTGATGATGTCGCGCACCGCTGCGCCGCTGGGTGAGGTGATCACCCCGATGCGTTTGGGGTGCGCCGGTAGTGGGCGCTTGCGCTCGCTGGCGAACAGGCCTTCGTCGGCCAGCTTGGCTTTCAGTGCATCGAAAGCCTGGCGCAGTGCGCCGTCGCCGGCGTTTTCCATGCTGTCGACGATCAACTGGTAGTCGCCACGCCCTTCATACAGGCTGACGCGCCCGCGCACCCGGACTTGCAGGCCGTCACGCATGTCCATGCGCACGCGGCTGGCATGTTGACGGAAAAACGCGCAGCGGATCTGCGCCTTGCTGTCCTTCAGGCTGAAATACAGGTGCCCGGAGGAGGGCTTGGCCAGGTTGGAGAGTTCGCCTTCAACCCAGATCTGCGGAAATACATCTTCCAGCAGAGTGCGGGCGCGGGCGTTGAGCTGGCTGACGCTGAGCACGTCGCGCTCGGCCGTCAGGCGTTTAAACAGGCTGTCATCGGTCATGCGCCCATCTTAGCCTGCCTGGCCCTCACAGAGAATAATTCCGTTGCAGAGCTGATAGCGATTGAGCGTGATACCTGTGACAGGTATACTGCCGTGCTTCCATTTTCCCGCTCGGGAGCCCTGCTATGCTACGTGTAAGCCAAGAAGCCCTAACCTTCGACGATGTTTTGCTTGTACCCGGATATTCCGAGGTCATGCCTAAAGACGTCAGCCTCAAGTCCCGGCTCACCCGGCGCATCGAACTCAATATTCCTCTGCTGTCTGCTGCCATGGACACCGTTACCGAGGCCCGTCTGGCTATCGCGATGGCTCAGGAAGGCGGCATGGGCATCATCCACAAGAACATGACCGTTGAACAGCAGGCTGCCGAAGTACGCAAGGTGAAGAAATTCGAATCCGGCGTAGTCAAGGATCCGATCACCATAGACGCGGACGCCACTGTGGGCGAGCTGGTCGAGTTGACCCGGGTTAATAATATTTCTGGTGTGCCGGTTGTCTCCGGCGGTGATCTGGTGGGCATCGTCACCGCCCGTGATATCCGCTTTGAAACACGCATGAACGCCAAGGTGCGTGAGGTCATGACCGGCAAGGAGCACCTGGTTACGGTCAAGGAAGGCGTCAGTGCTGGCGCGGTACGTGAGCTGCTGCATCGCCACCGCATCGAGAAAGTGCTGATCGTCGATGACGAATTTCACCTCAAGGGCATGATGACCGTCAAGGACATCGAAAAGGCCCGCGCCTATCCGAATGCCACCAAGGATGATCAGGGTCGTCTGCTGGTCGGTGCGGCGGTGGGGACTGGCGCAGATACACCCGAGCGTGTGGCTGCGCTGGCAGCGGCCGGAGTCGATCTGGTGGTGGTCGATACCGCCCACGGCCATTCTCGTGGTGTGCTCGAGCGCGTGCGCTGGGTCAAGGAAAACTATCCGGAGATTCAGGTCGTTGGCGGCAACATAGCCACCGCCGCCGCCGCTCTGGCGCTAGCCGAAGCGGGTGCTGATGCAGTCAAGGTCGGTATCGGTCCGGGCTCCATTTGCACCACGCGTATTGTTGCGGGTGTTGGCGTACCGCAGATATCCGCCATTGCCGACGTAGCGACGGCCCTCAAGGACCTCGGTATTCCGGTCATCGCCGACGGTGGTATCCGCTTTTCGGGTGATCTGGCCAAGGCGATTGCTGCCGGCGCCTCGGTGGTGATGATGGGCTCGTTGTTCGCCGGTACCGAAGAAGCGCCAGGCGAGGTCGAACTGTTCCAGGGTCGCTCGTACAAGGCTTATCGCGGCATGGGTTCGATGGGCGCGATGTCGGGGAGCCAGGGTTCATCAGATCGCTACTTCCAGGATTCCAGCGCCGGCGCAGAAAAGCTGGTGCCCGAGGGCATCGAAGGCCGCGTGCCGTACAAGGGCTCGCTGGCGGCGATCATCCATCAGCTGATGGGCGGCCTGCGCGCCTCCATGGGTTACACCGGCAGCAGAAACATTCTGGAAATGCGCACCAAGCCGCAGTTCGTGCGTATTACCAGCGCCGGTATGAGCGAGTCCCATGTGCACGACGTGCAGATCACCAAAGAGTCGCCGAACTACCGCGTCGGTTGATTCAAGAACGCATCAGGCGCTGGTAGCCTGAGGCTGAAGCTGGACGCAAAACTGCGTCCGCTTCCAGCTTTTCGTTACCAGCTTTCAGCTTCAAGCTCTTTCCGAAGGAAAGCCCCCATGCTCGATCAAGACATCCACGCCCATCGCATCCTGATTCTGGATTTCGGCTCGCAGTACACTCAGTTGATCGCCCGCCGTGTGCGTGAAATCGGGGTTTACTGCGAGATCCGCGCCTGGGATATGGACGCGGCCGAGATCAGTGCCTTTGCCCCCAAGGGCATTATCCTCGCCGGTGGTCCCGAGTCTGTGCCGCAGGCCGGTTCGCCGCGCGCGCCGCGGATCGTCTATGAGCTGGGTGTGCCGGTACTGGGCATTTGCTACGGCATGCAAACCATGGCCGAACAGCTGGGCGGCAGCGTCCAGGGCTCCGAGAAGCACGAATTTGGCTATGCGCGGGTGGATATCGTCGGCAAGAGCAGCTTCCTGTCCGGTATCGAAGATCATATCGATGACGATGGACTGCTGAGCCTGGATGTCTGGATGAGCCACGGCGACAAGGTCATCGAGCTGCCAGAGGGCTTCCATATTCTGGCCAGTACACCGAGTTGCGCGATCGCGGCGATGGGTGATGAACGCCGCCACTTCTATGGTGTGCAGTTCCACCCGGAAGTGACCCACACCCGTCAGGGACAGCGCATGCTGTCGCGGTTCATTCTTGATCTGTGTGGTTGTGAAGCGCTGTGGACTGCGTCGAACATTGTTGAAGATGCAGTGGCCAACGTGCGCGCCCAGGTCGGTGACGCCAACGTCTTGTTGGGCCTCTCCGGCGGCGTGGACTCCTCCGTCGTGGCGGCCTTGCTGCACCAGGCGATCGGCGACCAGCTGACCTGCGTGTTTGTCGATAACGGACTGCTGCGGCTGCATGAGGGCGAACAGGTGATGGCCATGTTCGCCGAGAACATGGGCGTCAAGGTGATTCGCGTCAACGCCGAGGACAAGTTCCTCTCGCGTCTGCTGGGCGTCACGGATCCGGAAGAAAAGCGCAAGATCATTGGCCGTACCTTTATCGAGGTCTTCGACGAAGAAGCGACCCGGCTCCAGGGTGTGAAGTATCTGGCCCAGGGCACCATTTACCCGGATGTGATCGAGTCCGCCGGCTCGAAAAATGGCAAGGCGCACGTGATCAAGTCACATCACAACGTTGGCGGCTTGCCGGACGACATGGCCTTCGAGCTGGTTGAACCGCTGCGTGAGCTGTTCAAGGACGAAGTGCGCAAGATCGGCCTGGAGCTGGGCTTGCCCTTCGACATGGTCTATCGCCACCCGTTCCCCGGTCCGGGTCTGGGTGTGCGTATTCTCGCCGAGGTGCGCAAGGAATACGCCGATATCCTGCGCCGTGCGGACTACATCTTTATCGAAGAACTGCACAGGGCCGACCTGTACCAGAAAGTCAGCCAGGCCTTTGCCGTGTTCCTGCCGGTCAAGTCCGTCGGTGTCGTGGGTGACGGCCGCCGCTATGAGTGGGTAATCGCGCTGCGCGCGGTGGAAACCATCGACTTCATGACCGCGCGCTGGGCGCATCTGCCCTACGAGTTCCTCGAGACGGTGTCCAATCGCATTATCAACGAGATCACCGGTGTGTCACGGGTGACCTACGATATTTCCAGCAAGCCGCCGGCAACCATTGAGTGGGAGTGACCGGCACTGGAGGGTGATGTCAGGCAACAACAGCGCCAGAACCAGGAAACCCAGCGTAACTGCTGGGTTTTTGCATTGCTGATGTCGGCCGAACTGTGTCTATTTCGACAAAACGATGAGCACAGCCACCAGGATGCCCGCAGCCAGCGCGAACAGACTGTCCTTGCGATGTTCCTTTTCTGCCTGGGGCAACAGCTGCGTAGCACCCACATAGACTAGCGCGCCCGCCGATAGCGAGAGCAGCGCTTCGATCTCAGATGATTGTTCCGGCATTGTAGACAACGTTTGCACCCAGCGCGGTTCGATGAAACCGTTAACCGCAAGCAGTTGCTTCACTTCGGCGGCAGAGAAAAAGCTCGCATCGCGATAGAACACATTCTCGGCCTGATGCGCCAGGTAATGCTGGCCGAGGTGACTGGTGCGATCGATAAAACCGATCACCAGCACACCGCCAGGTTGCAGCACGCGATAGGTCTCGCGCAGCATCGCACTGGCGTCGTCCACAAAACAGAGGGTGGTGACGCACAGCACCCGTTGGAAACGCTTGTCTGCAAAGGGGAGGGCTTCGGCTACGGCCTGTACCGTGGCGATGCCGCGGCGTGCCGCATAGCCATGCACGTTGTACGCCGGATCGATGCCAATCTGGATGCCCATGGGCGCAGCAAAGCGTCCGGTTTCGACGCCGATGGAGAGGCCCAGGCCCTGTCAGGGCAGTAGTGCACGCGCCGCCAGCAGTTCCGACTGATAGGCCGCGGCATGACGCACGAACCAGTCGTCATAGTGCTGAGGGTGGGTCTCGAAGGGTTCAGTCTTTGGCATTGCCAGAGTCACTCCCGCATAGCGGCAAGCACGCGTGCCTTGTTCTCGTTCTACCCGCGGATCAGCTCGACAATCCAGTAACGAGTCTATTGAGTGTGGCAGACGTCGCCATCATTGCTATGTTTAATAGAAGTGGTGGGTGGTGTTCAGTCCGTTGTATTGACTCGGAGGACATCAATTGATGGGGCTGGAAGCTGAGCGAGGCTTTTGAGGTTGAAGACAAGGCCTGCGCCACTTGTGGCCAGACACCACGCGCGAAACCTGGCGTCCGCTGATGGTTGGGCTGTGGAACTTCGTCACCGAAGCCGGGCCTCAGACTCACCTGTTGATGTCCGGCGCCGTGATTACCATGATTCCAGTCCTCATCCTTTACTTCTTACATCGGAAGAAGGTCGTGTAGGAA
>JAWOGT010000017.1:0-6255 GCA_046496585.1 Halopseudomonas sp. | reverse complement strand
TCACTGCGGGGCATCAGCTTCGGCTACCCGGGTGGACCGCTGATTCTGAAAAACCTGGATTTCGATCTCCATTCCGGTGAGCGGGTGGGCCTCGTGGCGCCCAACGGAAGCGGCAAGACCACCTTGTTTCACATCATCATGGGCTTGTTGAAGCCCACCAGCGGGTGCCTCCACATGTTCGATGGCGGTAGTAGCCCTATCGAGCCCGCCAACCCAGCTGAGTTGACACTGGACAACGGCAATATCCGCGGTATTGCCACTGCCGACACGCTAATCTGGCATGGCCTGCCTTACGCGCAGCCACCGGTTGGCGATCTGCGTTGGCGCGCGCCCCTGCCACCGCAAGACTGGAGTGGCACTCTGGATGTAACCAAGCGCGCCGCCGAATGCGTGCAGGCCGAAACCACCAGCCAATGGCGGCGCACCTCGACTATGGTCGGCAACGAGGACTGCTTGATCGTGGATATCTACCGCCCCAACCGCAGTGATTTTCAGGACGAAACGCTACCGGTCTACGTGTGGATTCACGGCGGTTCGAATAATTTTGGCAGCGCCAAACAATACGATGGCAGCGCTCTGGCCAAGCATTCCGATGTGGTGGTCGTGGTCGTCCAGTATCGGCTGGGGCCATTGGGCTGGTTCTTCCATCCGGAGGTTCAGACCGGCGGCGCGGATCCCCTATCGGATTCTGGCAACTTCGGCACGCTGGATAGCATTCGGGCGTTGGAATGGGTCAAGACCAATATCAGCAACTTCGGTGGCGATCCGGATAATGTCACCATCACCGGCGAATCCGCCGGTGCCCACAACGTACTCAATCTGATGGTCTCGCCGCAAGCAGGCGACGGGCTGTTCCACCGCGCCATGTCCCAGAGTGGCGCGATGAACACCCGCAGTCCAGTTAATGCGCGCAATTCAGCCAATAGCCATATCGAATGGCTGATCCGCTTGCAGGAAGACCGCAAAACCCCGGACGCGCCAATCAGCGCGGACCAGGCCACGAAAATGCGTGAAGACATGGAAGCCACAGGCAAGTTGAATGACTATCTGCGCGCCGCCGTAGGCAAAGACCTATATCAGGCGGTGTTCAATTACAGCTTACTCAGTGCCTACGGCGGCATCGAGGATGGCGCTGTCATTCCTGTCGGTGGCTGGATACCCAGCTTCACCAGCGGCAGCTTCAACAAGGTGCCGGTGATTCTGGGGTCCAACGAGTACGAGCAGAAGTCCTTTATGCCGCTGTTCGGTGGAGCGGTTAAAGCCGCGCTACCCAGCGTGCCTTCGCCGCCTGATAAGAGCTGGCTCGACCTGCTCGATGTCGCCTTCACCGGCAGCCAGACCCTGGATGAGGTGCTGCCCACCCAAAAGGACCGGGACACTTACGATCTGACTGGCTACTACGGCGGCCGCGCCTGGCGGGCCAAATATGTGGATGAACTGGCCAGACTGATCAGCAAGCATCAGCCCGCCACCTACGCTTACGACTTCCGTTGGGGCACCGAGTCCGGACCCACGCCCTTCAACTTCATCTACGGCGCTGGCCACGCGGCGGAGATCTCCTTCTTCTTCGGCGCCGGTGAGGGCCTGTTTGAACTGCCCTTTACTGACGAAAACCGGCCCGGACGCGTCGCCCTGCAGAAGTCCATGATGAATTACCTGGCCGATTTCGCCCGTGACGGCAATCCCAATGGCACCTATAGCGCAGCGCAACCGCAATGGAGCAACTGGACCTGCGCGCCATGCAAAAACAAAGTAATCGTATTTGACGCTAACAATGAGCAGGCCGAGGTGAAAATGTCTAACGAAGAGTTGACCCTGCCAGGCGTCAATGCCGCCTGGACGGCGGCTCTGACCAACGCCGGCCTGACTCCAACGGAGAATGCCACCCTGCGGGGTTTCTTCGGCCAGTCCCCTAACTACTCCAGCCCTTGAAAGCACGCTGAAAAAAACAAACGGGACTTTGGTCCCGTTTTTTAGTATCTCCCCACCCAGCCGGTTATATTTATAACGCATGGCAAACACTGTCTCACCCACATCCCAAATAGCCGAATGCAACTGCACATCGTCAGCGTCAGGATTTGTGTCGTGTTGAGTCCGACAATACGACTAAAGCAGCAGGGTTCAGCAACGATTCATGCAATGATTCACAGCCGGGACACTTCTAATCTTGGTATCGCTCTTGCTACCATGGGTATTCAGATCGCCACTACGTACGGTCACACAGGAAGTGAATATGAGCAGTTATCCAACCCCGCTATCCATGGCGCTGTCACAGCGAAAATCCGATGAACGCGCCACGCCGATCACGGCCTTTCGCATGGCCACCCGCTGGTGGCTCGAAGGCCGCCGGCTGAACCTGTCGCTGCTGGCGGAAGAGTTGGGTATTGGCCGGGCGACGCTGATGCGCTGGGTCGGCAACAAGGATCTGCTGATGGGCGAGATTCTCTGGTCGCAATACAAAATTATTTATGACAAGGCCATTGAGCGCGCCGCCGAAGATCCGTCATTGGACGGCATCGACTTTCTGACGCAGATCTATACCGATATCAATATCGCACTGATCAACGCCAAGCCCCTGCACGATTTCCTGCACGCTGAGCCACAATGGGGGTTGCAGCTGCTGACCTCGAACATCTCCGGCCTGCAAAACCGGCTGATCGAAACCTGGCGCGAGCTGTTTGCCGGGCAAATCAAGGACGGCAAGATCCATCCGGAAATGGACGCCGACAGCCTGGCTTACTTCATCATTCGCATTGGTGAGGGGGCCATTTACTGCGATTTGATCTGCGGTCGCACGCCTGACCCAGGCCCCGCCAGCCAGGCGTTCCGCTTACTGGTTAACGGCCAAAGCCGTTAGCTGCGTTTACCCGGCCTGTGCGGTTCAAGTCCGCCGCACCGGCCAATCAAGGCTGAAGTCCGCACCACCCAACGCTTCCGAGCGCCCCACCCGGGCGCGCCCGTCATGCCAATAGATCACCCGGCGCACGATAGACAAGCCCAATCCGTAACCCCCTGAGGCACGGGTGCGGCTGTTATCCAGGCGCAGGAACGGCGTGAAAATACGTTCCCGCCATTCCTCATCGATGCCGGGCCCGTCATCTTCGACGTTAATGATGCAGCGCCCGTAAGCGATACGTGTGCTGATCCTGACCTGGCCAACGGCGTGGCGCTGCGCATTGCTGACCAGGTTGGTAATAGCGCGGTGCAGGTAACGCGGCTCTGCTTCCACTCGATCGGCGCGCCCCAAGGACAAGTCCTGGGCCTGCAGCCTTATGTTCTGCTGCAACGGACTCAGCTCGCCGAGCACTTGGGCGACCATGGCCGGCACATCGACCTCCTGCATATTCAGTGTCGGCGCGCCCTGCTCCAGGCGCGCATAGGTGAGTATCTCATCGACCAGTTTATCCAGCTCACTGAGGTCAGCATCCATACCCTGCAGGTAGCGGTTCAGGTCGGCTTCATTGTCAGCCGTCTCGACCATTTCCAGGCCAAACCGCAGGCGCGCAATGGGCGTGCGCAATTCATGCGAAACCGCGCCGATCATTTCCCGCTGGGTGCGCATCAGTCGCTGCAGGTGGCTGGCCATGTCATTGAAGGCTTTGGCCAGGCGCCCTACCGAATCGGCTGCGGCCTCATCCACACGGGCATCCAGATTGCCGCGACTCAGGTGGGTGGCAGCCGCCTCCAGCACCATCAGCCGCTGCTCAAGCTGACGCACCAGCAAGTAGATCAGCAACCCGGACAGGGTCAGTAGCAGCAGCCCGACAATTAGCAACATTTGCGCCGGGAATTCCTTCATCTGGTACAGCGGCCCCAGACTCAACACCCACTCGGTGTCCGGTATTTTCATATACAGCAACACCGAATCACCCTCCGGCCCCAGGGTCATCAGCGTATCGAGCTCGTCCAGGCGACGGCGCTGGTCCGCATCCAGATCCGCTTCGTGCATCCGGGTCAGAATCAGCGGATAACCAAAGCCTTTTTCCCGGCGCAGCTGTTGCAGGCGCAACGGCATATCCGCCTCCGGAGCACGCACCAACTCATCGGAAATCAGAAACAGCGTAGTGCGCCCCAGCTGCTCGGTAATCCGGTGAATTTCTGTGGTCAACACCATCTCGGTCGGTAAATCCACCAGGCTGTACACGCGCACATCGTCACTGCCGGTGGGCTTGACCAGCACCCGGCCACGGATCAGCCGCGCCCAACTGGCAGAATCCAGGTTCAGCTGATCCAGCGGTTTCAGCTCGAGCGGCACCCCAATCAGCCGCTCCCAGGCTGCCAGCGCGCGCAGGCGCTCGCTATTGTCCATCGGCTGGAGATTGTCCGCCATCAAGCGGAAAGTGCCACTGGCGATACGCTCGCGGTAGTCCTCGGCGCGCACATCGTTAATCAGATGGATACTCAGCAGCGCCAGCAGCGACACCGTGACCAGAATCAGCAGCATGCCGCCGTAGATACGCAGGAAAATGGAGTTCATTCAGGGTTGGACGGCCACGAACAGATAGCCCTTGCTGCGCACCGTCTTGATAATGCGCGGCAATTCGGGATCGTCGCCAATCTTGGGGCGTATCCGCGAGATTCGCACATCAATCGAGCGGTCCTGACCGTCATATTCGATACCGCGCAGGGAATTGAAGATTTCCTCACGGCTCAGCACGCGTCCCGCATGGCTGGCCAGCAGCCACAGCAGGTCAAATTCCGCACCGGTCAGATCAATCAGCTGATCCTGTAGCCAGGCCTCGCGCCGCGCCTGATCAATCACCAGCGCCCCGAAGGTCAGGCGCGTCGCCTCGCGCTCCGGCACCTGATCGCTGTCCACGCTGCGGCGCAGCAAGGCGCGAATCCGCGCCAACAACACCTGCGGGCGCACCGGCTTGTTGACGTAATCGTCAGCGCCCAGATCCAGCGCCTGAATCTGGTCTTCATCTTCACTGCGCGCGGTCAGCATCAGAATCGGCCGGGCGTAACCGCTGACACGCAGCCGTTTGCAGATGGACAACCCATCCTCGCCGGGCAGCATCAGATCCAGCACCACCAGATCCGGATTGCTGACCAGAATGCGCTCCACTGCCCCGCCACCGTCGGTCAACAGCTCGACCTCCAGGCCCTGTGAGACCAGAAAAGCCTCAATCAAGCCAGCCAGTTTAACGTCATCTTCAACGATCACTATACGACCACTTTCAGCATGCACCACAGCACCAACCCCAACTTTCCCGCGAGTGAGACTCAGGATTGTAGCAACAGCCCGGCAAAAGACCTACCGGCTATCCCGGCAACGGACCGTTCGGCAGGCAAACACTATATCTAGTGCCTATGGTTAACGGCCCACCAATCGGAGGAAGACCGCCGAAAGCCCTGAAAAACGGCTATCTGCACCACCGCGCAGGCCTGAATCGCTAGAAAAACAGCCTGAAAAAAATGCAGCTGCGGGCTTGCACAACCGCAGATCACACACTATCTTGTGCCTCAATAAAAGAATATAACTACATGTTGATTATTTTGCAGCCAGCCGGGCAATAGCCAAAAGGGCCGCAGCGGAAAACACTATATGTAGTAACCCTTATCCACCAGGCCAGGCCAAGGAGACCGCCATGCAGTCCACCCCCCACTCCACCGAGAACCCCCAGGCGAGCACATTGCAGGGCGATCAGCACCAGCAGGACGTGAACCTCACCGCCCCTGGCCAGATTCGCGTGATCAAGCGCAACGGCACCCTGGTCGGTTATACCGATGACAAGATCAAGGTCGCCATCACCAAGGCCTTCCTCGCGGTTGAAGGCGGCCAGGCCGCTGCTTCAAGCCGTATTCACCAGACCGTGAATCAGCTGACCGAGACCATCAGCGCCATCTTCAAGCGGCGTATGCCCTCCGGCGGCACCCTGCATATTGAAGAGATTCAGGATCAGGTGGAACTGGCGCTGATGCGCGCTGGCGAGCAGAAGGTTGCCCGCAGCTACGTGCTTTACCGTGAAGAACATTCGCGCCAGCGCCAGGCGCGTCAGCCGGTTGAAGCGCACCCAACGCTGCACGTCACTCAGCCCGATGGCAGCCGGGTACCCCTGGATATGGGCCGCATGCACACCATTATCGACGAGGCCTGCGAAGGTCTGGCCGAAGTAGATGCCCAGCTGATTGAACGCGAAACCCTGAAGAACCTCTATGACGGGGTGACCCAACACGACGTGAATACCGCCCTGGTCATGACCGCGCGGACCCTGGTCGAGCGTGAGCCGAACTACAGCCAGGTGACCGCGC
>JAWOGT010000181.1:0-6023 GCA_046496585.1 Halopseudomonas sp. | reverse complement strand
ATGCCAGCTAAGTGGCTCCTATGAACCTCAACCAGATAACTCTGCCAGCTTTCGATATCCTCGAATCGATCGAGTTCTATCGGCACATGGGCTTTCTCCAGATTGTCGATTCGGCCCACTACGCCCGGTTCGAATGTCCGGAAGGTGATTCGACATTTTCGCTGCACGCGGTCGCTGAGCCCCCTGAGTCTACGGGGGTGGTCGTTTATTTCGAATGCGAATCGGTCGATGAAACTGTCAAAGCGCTCGAGACCAAGGGATTTGTGTTTCTATCCCAGCCCGCCGACGAGCGTTGGCTCTGGCGAGAAGCGCGGCTCGTCGACCCGTCTGGAAACGTGCTGTGCCTGTTCAACCCGGGGCAGTACCGGAAGAATCCGCCGTGGCGGCTCAAGAGTGAAGCATGAACATCGGCTTTACCAGTTCGGCACGCGCACCGCCAAGCATTGGTTCTGCTCCGTGTGCGGCATCTGCACGCATCATCAGCGTCGCTCAAGCCCCGGCGAATATGGTTGCAACGTCGGGTGCCTTGAAAGCGTGAATCCTTTCGACATCCCGGATTTCCCTACCAACGATGGCGTCAACTATCCAGCTGACCGGCAGGGCCAGTTCTGATCGTTCGTGGGTTTTCGACTTTTGAGCTTCCCAAGCCCTGCTCGGGCTATGGAGACACCGAGGGATCCCCTTTCGGGCACCGCACATGAGGGCAATACACATGGCTCGATTTTTGATGCTGATACTCCTTGCGGTGTGATCAACCGCGAGTGCCATCGTCATTCGAGATGACGTTGATGACTCAGTGTTTCGGATTGCGTCGTCTGAGTTTCCGGCTCTTGTTGATATGCCTGGTGAGGGGCACGGTGTACTGATTGCTCCGCAGTGGGTTATCACTGCCGTCCATACGATCACGGGGCATTCTGAACTCAAGCAGGTAGTTATCAACCAGGTATCCAGGGACGTTGAGCGCGTCGTCATGCATTCCGGGTACAAGACGCTGCCGCAAGAGATGATCGATCAGGCAATGGCCAGTGGCGAGGCCATGTTGATAGTGGTTTTCCTTGCCTCATCTGACGACATCGCACTGGTCAAGTTGACACGACCCGTGACTGATGTCGCCCCTGTCGCAATCTACAAGGCCGGCGACGAGCCAGGACAGATCGTCAAGATCGTGGGAAAAGGCGCTACGGGTACGGGAGCCACGAGGCACGACCCCCAAGGCCCCAATCGCACCGAGCTTCGTCGCGCGTTCAACAAGGTCACCAGTGCTCATGACCGCTGGTTTTGCTATGTGTTTGACGAGCCGCAGTCGGCCCTGCCCCTTGAGGGCATAACCGGAAACGGAGACAGCGGCGGTCCTGCGCTCATTGAAAGCGATGAGCAATGGTTGTTAGCCGGAGTGGGCGCCTGGAAAGTCGTCCAAGGCAATCTCATGACGGCCCGACCCGGGCTCTATGGTCAAACCAATTGCAATGTCCGCCTGAGCCATTACATCGAATGGATTGAAAGCGTGATCTCTGCGCAGCCGGAGGCGGAGGGCACCCGCTGACCTCGCCTGGACAGGTTCCCAGCTTCCCAGGATTCCAGCGTTCCAGCGTCCCAGCCGCCCAAAGGTCGCCGCTCGGGCTATGCCCCAGACCAAGGGATTCCAATCCCTTCACCTCCCACCATAACCTGCCTAAGCCCATGATTTTCATTGTGGGCCCGCCAGGCATCCCTGGCGCCTCGATGAGGCACCATTCTCTGGCCTAAGGTTCGAGGACGAACCTGGAAACATCAGATCGGTATTGATCCCTGTCGCAGCGCGGTCAGGATCAGCGAGTGGCGCGGCAGTCCGGTTCGCGGCTGGCCCATTCTTTAGCAAGCAGATCAGACGATATCCAGTGGCCGAGTCCTCCGGCCAAGTGACCATAACAAATACGTCCTTGCCGCAACTGGCTATCAGCCGGGCCTGTTGCAATGTGACGGCTTTTGGCAGCCTGATTAACCCCGGCAGCTATTTGTCGTTGTCTTTCTGGCGAAACGAAGCGGCAGTACAAGCCTGGCGGCAACAATTGCAGCATCAGGTTGCGCCGACAAGCACCTGAGGTCATTTCGTTGTAATAGCCGGTTGCGCGGCACCCTAAAGCTGTTTGGCAGCCTGTTGTCAGAGCAGCAGGCTGCTATTTCCGTTAAAGATAAGGGTGCCGGCTAAACCAACTTTGCAGAAATTCAATTAACAGCGTTAATCTGGGCGGGGTAAATTGCCGTACCGGGTACAGGGCATACAAGGTCATCTTCGGTTTGTGTTCGCCTGACAGCACTTCAACCACGTCGCCGGCTTGCAGGGCTTGATGGCTGATAAAGCGCGGTATAAAACCCACCCCCATGCCTTGCTTAATCATCTGCAGCAAAAACACTGAATTGTTAGCTTTTAGCTGGCCGCTGATCGGCACGCCGTTGTTACCGACCGGCCAGATATGTTTATGGCGAAAATAACTGTACTCAAAACACTGATGATTCAGTAAATCTTCCGGGCAGTTGATGGCGCCGTGCTGACGCAAATACTGCGGCGAGGCACAAATGCTGTAGCTGAACTGGGTAATGGTTTGGCCGACATAGGCCGAGTCAAACGCCTGGCTCGCTACGCGTAAGCCCAAATCAAAATTATGCTGCAGCAGATCCTGGGCTTCGTCGCTTAGCTGTATATCCAGTTCAATTTGCGGGTAGCGGCGCATAAAGTCCGCAAAGGCCGGTGCCAGCGCCGTCAGGCCCAGCGCCATAGCGGCATTAATTCTGAGTTTGCCCTGCGGAACTTGCTGCTGCTGTTGAATGCGGACTTCGCTGTCTTCAATCTGGCGCAGGATCTCACGACAGTGCTGCAAGTAGTCTGTACCGGTTTGCGTCAATTGCAGTCTGCGGGTAGAGCGCTGCAGCAACCTGGTGCCAAGCGCAGCTTCCAGAGCAGTGATCTGCTTACTCATCATCGATTTGCTGCAGCCATTTTGCTCGGCAACCTGGCTAAAACTACCCAGTTCTGCCACCCGCACAAACAGCTGCATGGCTCTCAATTTATCCATATTGTTTCCAGGTAGGAAATAAACTTGTTCGATTGTAGCTATATATCCACTCAATAGGCATCGCTATAGTCACCTTGCTCCGGCGCTGCGGGGTACTTAACAATAGGAATTCATTATGTATAAGTTGTATTTTTCTCCCGGTGCCTGCTCGTTAGCGGTTCAGGTTGTTTTGCGCGAACTGGGCCAGCCGTTCGAACTGATCAACAAAGCCAGTGTGGCCAATTATCAGCAGATCAATGCTGTTGGTGCGGTGCCAGCCTTAGAGGTTGATGGCACTGTGCTGACAGAAGGAGCGGCTATCATTCTGTATTTGCTGCACAAGCACGCCAACGATTTACTACCGGGTGAAGCTTCGGCGCGCCAACAGGGTATACAGCAGCTAATGTTTGCCAATGCGACTGTGCATCCGGCTTACAGCAAGCTGTTTTTCCTAAACAACCAATTGGCAGACGGTGCCGTTAAGCAGGAACTATTGCAAGCGGCGGCTGAGCAGATCAGCAAGCTGTGGCAGTTAGTAGAAACCAGGC
Source organism: Halopseudomonas sp. (assembly GCA_046496585.1). GTDB lineage: Bacteria > Pseudomonadota > Gammaproteobacteria > Pseudomonadales > Pseudomonadaceae > Halopseudomonas. The sequence continues at coordinate 2,443 of JAWOGT010000181.1, read as the reverse complement.
TGCAAAGCCAGCCTTATCTGGGCGGCCAGCATTACTCTGCCGCCGATATTCTGCTGGCGGTGTATGCCGGTTGGGGCCAGTTTTTTCTGGTCACTATCGATATAGGCCTGCGTGCTCAGGCGATGATTGACAAGGTGCGTGCTTTGCCAGGCTATCAGGCGGCTGTCGCGGCAGAGCAGCAGGCAAGCTGATGGCGGCCGCTGAGCGAGATGCCGATTTGCCGGCTATTGCCGCGTTGCTTGGGCACTACTTTGATGGTTTGCACCGCGCCGATACTGCGCTGCTAGGCGGTATTTTTGACGATGCTGCGCACCTATACGCCCCCGGGGTGCGCCGCAGCAAACAGCAGTGGCTTGAGCTGGTGGCAAACCGGCCGGTTCCGGCCGCGCTGGGGCATGCTTTTGCCTATCAAATCCTGTCAGTTGAGCTGACAGGTGAGCAGGCGCTGGCAAAAGTATCCTGTCCGTTACTGGGCCGGCACTATATCGACTACCTGAGCCTGCTAAAAGAGCAGGGCCAGTGGCGTATTGTCGCTAAGCTGTACGCCGACAACCCTTTTATTAACACCGATTAGGAGATAACCATGCCGTACGTCAATATCAAAATAACCGACGAAGGGGTAACCACTGAGCAAAAGCGCCAGCTGGTGCAGGGCACTACTCAATTGCTGGTTGACGTGTTGGGCAAAAACCCGGCCACCACCTTTGTGCTAATAGAAGAAGTCAGCACCGACAACTGGGGCATCGGCTACCAACTGGTAACAGAGCTGCGCCAGACGGCACAACAGCGCTAATGCAGCGCAGTTCCGCTGACCAACTTTAAGGGGCCCGTTATCTGCATTGCTCCTGTCCTACGCCGGCACCTGCGTGCAGCGTTCGCTCCGACGTACTGATTGCCTCTGGGTGGTGTCACCGCGCCCGCATCCACCGCGGAGATCACCTTGCCGGCGCACTTCTTGCGCTCGCCCTTGCCAGCCGGCCCCGGACCCCCGCTCGGGCTATGCAGAGGTCAAGGGACTGAAATCCCCTGGTCTCCAGGCATAAAACCCCAACCCTCTGAAAAGCTTGGTGGGCCCGCCAGGCATCCCAGGCGCCTCGATGAGGCACCGTCCTCTCGCCCAGGGCTCGAGGGCGAACCTGGAACCATCGACTCAGGCGCCTTTCGATGGCGCACTAGTCGTCCTGAAGAGGCAATCAGCCTTGCTCTGGTGTTGCCGGGTTACGATCCTGCCATCAATAGTCCAACCTTGAGCTGGATTGCGATCACCACAAAGAGGAATCGTCGTGCAAAAAATTGCAGTAGTACAAGAGGCTCCGGCATTCCTCGATCGTGAGAAAACGATCGCGCTAGCCATCGAGATAGTTGAAAAAGCGGTAAAAGGCGGCGCCAGGCTGGTGGTATTCCCAGAGGCTTTTATATCGGGGTATCCGGCATGGATCTGGCGGCTCCGGCCAGGTGGTGACTGGTCGCTTAACGAAGACTTGCATGCACGCCTGCTGAACAGCTCAGTCAATCTTCGTGCCGGTGACCTGGATTCCCTTTGCCAGGCCGCGAAAGCGCATAAGGTCACGATAATCTGCGGTTTGAACGAAAGAGACGACGATCTCAGCCAAGCTACCCTGTACAACACGGTCGTCGTCATAGGTGACGATGGCAACATTCTGAACCGGCATCGAAAGCTCATGCCCACAAATCCGGAACGAATGGTTTGGGGTTTCGGTGATGGGTCCGGCCTGAACGTCATCAACACGCCGGTCGGCAAGGTTGGTACATTGATCTGCTGGGAAAACTACATGCCCCTGGCGCGATACGCACTCTATGGCCAGGGAGTGCAGCTCTATATCGCACCGACCTACGACTGCGGCGATGCGTGGATTGGCACTATGCAGCACATCGCCCGCGAAGGTCGCTGCTGGGTTATATCCTGCGGTGTCGCGCTGATGCGAGCAGATATCCCGGCCGATTTCCCAGAGAAGGAAATGATCTACCCTTCCTCGGAAAACTGGATCAATGCCGGCGATTCCGTGGTCATTGCGCCTGGCGGAAAAATCGTGGCGGGCCCGATGAGAGAGGAAAAGGGCATCCTGTTTGCAGAGGTGGATTCGAATTACGCCGTGAATGCTAAACGTGCCCTGGATGTGGCGGGACATTACTCAAGGCCGGATATCTTTACCTTGAGCATCAACAGGCAGCACCAAAGCCCAGTGGTGTTCAAGTAGCAGCCGGAGCACATGAGGGGAGTTGGCGGCGGGTTCGCCCCCTCTGCCCCACACCAAGGGATTCCAATCCCCTGGGCTCCCGGCATAGAACCCTAACCCTCTGAAAAGCTCGATGGGTCCGCCAGGCATCCCCGGCGCCTCGATGAGGCACCGTTCTCTTGCTTAAGGCTCGAGGGCGAACCTGGAACCCCAGGCCCGAAGCGGACGCGTTGCATTCCCTTGAG
>JAWOGT010000175.1:0-5903 GCA_046496585.1 Halopseudomonas sp. | reverse complement strand
AGAATGAGTCAAGCGAGGGCCGTTAGATAAAATTCCACATCGGAGCGACCCTGCTGCAAGAACCCCTTACTGCGGTTCTTGCAGAGCTCACCTCCGGCCATCAGCGGATGATCAGGCGCGACCTGCCGCAACACCGAGATCCAGGTTGGCTGCTTCCAGAGCAGATTCCGCATCAGCCAGCAAATCGAATTCTTCCTCGGCAGTCTTGGCCACCAGATGATGCCTGCTGTAGAAAAAGTAGTAAGCGCCGCCGACCGCGAACAGGATCAGTGTGTAATTGAACGCGCGCGGATCGAAGGCGTATACGCCGGTCAGAGCGACCAGCGACAGCGCTAGCGCAATACCGGAAGTGACCACGCCGCCTGGGGTTTTGTAGGGGCGCGGCAGGTTCGGTTGGCGTACCCGCAACAGGATATGACTCAGGGCCATCAGCGCATAGGAGACGGTGGCACCGACTACGGCCATGGCCAGGATCAGATCGCCTTCACCGCTGAGCGATACCAGAAAGCCGAAGATGCCAGGAACGATCAGTGCGCGGGCCGGCACTTTGCGTGCGCTGGTCAGTGACAGGCTGCGCGGCAGGTAGCCGGCGCGCGACAGGGCGAACACCAGCCGGCTGTAACCGTAAATAATGGAAAAGAACGAGGCGACCAGACCGGCCAGACCCAGCACGTTGACCACAGTGGCCAGGGTGTTGTTGCCGTTGGCGTTGAGTGCATCGACCAGAGGCACGGCGCTCTCGCCGGTGGCCTGGGCCCCAGCGGAGCCGGCGGTTAGCACCACCACCAGCAACGCGGTAAAGAGCAGGAAGATCATGGCGCCGATAATGCCCTTGGGCACATCCTTGGCTGGATCCTTGGCTTCCTCGGCGGCCAACGGCACACCTTCTACCGCCAGGAACAGCCACATGGCAAAGGGCAGGGCGGCCCACACGCCGTACCAGCCGAGCGGCAGCGCGGTAGACGCTCCGACAGCATCGGTGACAGCCATGTCGAACAGGTTGTTCACGTCAAAGCTGCCGATCAGGGCCACGCCGGTCGCGACAATCGCGAATACGGCGAGACCACTGATGACCATCATGGCTTTTAACGCCTCACCCACACCGGCCAGATGCACGCCGATAAACACCAGATAGAACACGGCGTAGACCCAGGGCCCGTTAAAGCCCAGTAGCTCCTGCACCGCAGAGCCAATAAAGATGACGATGGCTGCCGGCGCCAGTGCGTATTCGATCAGGACCGCGAGTCCGGTCAGATAGCCGCCGGTCGGGCCCATGGCCTGGCGGGCGAAGCTGTAACCGCCACCGGCAGCCGGAATCGCCGCAGACATTTCCGCCAATGACAGTACCAGGGTGAAATACATGATCGCCATCAGCACGGCGGCAATCGCAAAACCGCCCCAGCCAGCCTGACCTATACCGAAGTTCCAGCCAGCAAAATCACCGGAAATCACGTACGAGACCCCGAGGCCTGCGAGCAGTAGCCAACCTGCGGTGCCTTTCTTCAACTGGCGCTTGGCCAGATAGTCACTGTCAATCTGCATTTTTTGCATGGTTTTGTCTCTTGAATGAACGGTGTTAGCTGGTCAGGAAGTTGCTGCTGTTGTGTTGCTGCTGCTCGATAACCTGGGACTCGCTGCGATCCTTCAGCTTGACGCCGGACAGGCCCAGGCGCCGGGCCTCCTGCAGCAGGTAAAGGGTGCGTTGCGCCGCGTCGGTATAGCGCTGACCGGCGGGGCGAATGTTGGATATGCAGTTGCGGGCAGCGTCGTTGAGACCCTTGCGTGGGCCCCAGGTCAGGTACAGCCCGAGGCTGTCTGGTGAGCTGAGACCAGGCCTTTCGCCAATCAGTACCAGCACGGCATCGGCGCCCAGGCGCTCACCGATGTCATCGGCAATCGCCACGCGGCCTTGCTCGACGATGCACACCGCACCCAGTTGCCAGTCGGTCTGGCGGTCGGCGCTGAGTTCTTTGCACAGTGCCCGTAGAAAGGGGGCGGCGTTCAGCTGCACAGCATGGGCGGACAAGCCATCAACGATGACAATGGCCAGGTGACAGCTGTGGTTGCCCGTTGCGGGGCACTGCGTCAATTGGGCTTGCGAGGCCTGATCCAGCTGTCGACCGAGATCCGGGCGTTGCAGATAACCCGTGCGGTCGGGCGCCTGGCTGCTGAGTTGGTAAGGTGCGCTGGCCGGCAGGCCGTGGATATCCCGCAATTGTGCGCATAGCCGCGGGATATCCAGCGGCATATGCACTGCGTCTTTGGCGCGGGCATGGGCCAACTGGAAGGCCAACAGTTCGTTGGTTGGCAGGCTGATACCGGTACGGCCCAGACCAATGCGCGCATCGGTGAACTCGCGCAGCTGGCGCCAGGGGTTGTGCACTACGCCGGTGTACTGCTCGGTGCTGTTCGCGGTATCAGGCTCGGGTGCGTCCAGGACATTGTCGAGTTCACGCATGACGGGTCGCCCTTGGCAGGCTCGCCAGTGAGCGGCTGAAGGCGGGCGGCAACTGATCGTGCAGGACATGTCCTGAGCCATTCTTGAAGATGGCCATCTCGCGCAGCCAGCGCTCGAACTCCGGCGCGGCCGCCAGCCCTAGCACGCGACGGGCGTAAAGCGCGTCGTGGAATGAGGTGGTCTGGTAGTTGAGCATGATGTCATCAGAGCCGGGGATGCCCATGATGAACGAGCAACCGGCGACGCCGAGCAAGGTCAGCAGGTTGTCCATGTCGTTCTGGTCGGCTTCGGCGTGGTTGGTGTAGCAAACATCGCAACCCATTGGCAGACCGAGCAGCTTGCCGCAGAAATGATCCTCCAGCCCGGCGCGGATGATCTCCTTGCCGTCGAACAGGTATTCCGGGCCGATAAAGCCGACCACGGTGTTGATCAGCAGCGGGTCAAATCGCCGAGCCACGGCGTAGGCACGGGTTTCGCAGGTTTGCTGGTCCAGCCCGTGATGGGCATTGGCCGACAGCGCGCTGCCCTGGCCGGTCTCGAAATACATGACGTTATTGCCCACGGTGCCGCGTTTGAGTGCCAGCGCCGCTTCCTGGGCCTCGGCGAGGATCGCCAGGTCGAAGCCGAAGGAGCTGTTGGTGGCTTCAGTACCACCGATGGACTGGAAAACCAGATCGACCGGCGCGCCCAGCTCGATTGCTTCGAGTGTATTGGTTACGTGGGTCAGCACGCAGGACTGGGTGGGTATGGCGTACTGCTGGATTACGTCATCCATCAGCCTGAGCAGCTTGACCGTCTGGGCGACGTTGTCGGTAGCGGGGTTGATGCCGATCACCGCGTCGCCACTGCCATACAGTAGGCCGTCGAGCATGCTGGCGGCTATGCCATTCATGTCATCGGTGGGGTGGTTGGGCTGCAAGCGGGTGGACAGGTGCCCAGGCAAACCGATCGTATTGCGAAAGGCCGTAGATATATGACATTTCTTGGCCACCAGAATCAGATCCTGATTACGCATCAGCTTGCTGACGGCCGCCGCCATTTCCGGGGTGATGCCCAGGCGGATACTGGCGAGTACTTCAGGCGTAGCGCGGTCGCTGAGCAGCCAGTTGCGGAAATCGCCAACGGTCAGGTGTGCGATAGGGGCGAAGGCATGCAGATTGTGACTGTCGATGATCAGCCGTGTGACCTCGTCGCTCTCATAGGGGACCAGCGCTTCGTTCAGAAAGGTCTTCAACGGCAGATCGGCCAGGGCCATCTGCGCCACGGCGCGCTGCTCTGCCGACTCTGCGATAACCCCCGCCAGGCGATCGCCAGAACGTGCTGGTGTGGCCTTGGCCATCAAGTCGGCGAGGCTGTGGAACTGATAGGTGCTGCTTCCCAGTACGTAGCGGTATTGCGTGCTCATAGGCTGAAGACTCCCGCCGTAGGTGTTCAATTTGACTAAACAAACACTACGGGAAGCGTCTGAAGGCTCGCTATCGAGTTTTGGCAAATCGTGCAGCGGCAGCAGCACCATGGACTGTGAATTGCATGATTATGAGTATTGCAAACCCGCATTCCAGCGCTTTTTGCCCCAAGGGCAGGGCTGGCGGGTGCTGAACTCTCATGCCGATACGGAGGCAAACATGCTTTGGGCGCAACCGGATGCACTGCCACATCGCAGCTACCCACATGCTGCACTAGACAAGTGCATTGCCGAGTCGCGTGATGCGGATCAACACGCGGGCAATCTGACCAATTGGCTGCAGGAATATGATCAGTTGGGCGAGGGTGAATTCTATGGCCGCGTTGAAGAACTGACGTTCGATCGTCTGCAAGTATTCAGTGAACACACCAGCAAGGCACTGCGCCAACAATGCAATGTTTGGCCGAATGCGCTCTGGCTGGGCATTCCAGTCAATAACCAGGAGTGCCGGATCGATGGCATGCCGGTCAGCGATAACACCCTCATGTGTCGTCCAGGCAACCGGGATTTCGAGCTGGTGACGCCGGAGGCCTTCGATATTCTTGGTATTGTGGTGGATCGCGACCTGTTGCACCGGGCAGCTGATATTCAGGGCGTGGCGCTGCCGGAGCAGCGCCTGGAGCAGCCGCGTGTAGCGTTGCCTGAAGGCACCATTAAGGGGCTACGTTATGTGTTGACGCGGCTGATTGGTTCGGACTTGCCGCTGGCGGCAAAACAGCATTCACAGGATCTGGTGATAATGGCGCTGCTCCAGGTATTGCAGCGGGAACGGCCGGCGGCAGAGCAAATCCCCAGCTATGCCCATCGCAAAGCCGTGGTGGACCGGGTCAAGGGGCATATTGCCGAACATGGTGACGCGCCGGTGACCATGACCGAGCTATGCGAGCTGGCACATGTCAGCCGACGTACCTTGCAGTACAGTTTCGAGACCATTCTAGGTATCAGCCCTTTGCGCTTTCTGCGTGTTACTCGCCTGAACCAGGCGCGCCGGGCTCTGGGCGAGGCCGGTACCGGATGCACGGTGACCGGCATCTCGGCAGCATGGGGCTTCTGGCATTCTGGCCAATTCGCCAAGGATTACAAACAGCTATTTGGAGAAAGCCCGTCCGCTACGCTCAAACGCGGTCAGCCAACCAATTGATCGAACTTGCCGCCCATTCCTGTATCCCACTATCAAGGCCACCCCCTTTTCGGCCTGGGAGAGATAACGATGAGCAATGAACAGAAATTGCCGGGCGAAAACGGCACTATTGATGAGAAGTTTCCCGGCAAGGACCAGGAGAAGGATCTGGAAGGCCCGGTAGAGGGCGAGGATCTGGATGTTATTGATCCGAAAAAAATTGGCGAGAATATGGATGAGGTTGAACAGGGCAAATAATCTGTGCGCTTGTCCTGCTAACGAGAAAACCCGCACGTGGCGGGTTTTCTGCTATGTGGACCTTGGTTGAAAATGACCGCCTGCGTGACCTGTTCAGTAACGCTCTGAACGCTGCTGGCGAATACCACTGCCGTAGTTGCGGTTATTGTTACCCTGCTGTTGCTGCTGTTGCTGCTGGTGCTGTTGTTGGCGCGACGGCGGCTGGCTGATGCGCTCGCGATTCTGGCTCCAGGTCTCACGTTGCTGAATGCGCTGGGCCCGATTCTGCCGGTGCTGGGCGCTGTAGTCCGGGCGCTGGAACTGCTCATCACGCTGGTGGTGAGGGCGCTGATGCTGCGGCCGGGTATCGTACTTGTTGATGTAGGGGTTACGCTGCTGCGTATGCCTGGGATGCTGATACTGGTTAGGATGTTGCTGTTGCTGTTGCTGATGGCGCGGCTGCTGGTACTGATAGCCGGGGTAGTAGTTGTACTGCTGTACTTGATGCGGCTGCGTGTACACGCGTGACGACTGGTTGTACGTCTGGCGATGCGGCTGTTGAACGACAATAATCCGTGGTTGGGACTGGTAGCTTCTCGGCTGCTGGCTGTACCCACTCTGGG
>JAWOGT010000155.1:0-7754 GCA_046496585.1 Halopseudomonas sp. | reverse complement strand
GCCCCCGACTATCTGGCCGTGATACCTGACATCGCCGGGACCGCGCCAGTCAGTGCCAGCGGATTGCTGCGGCTTCGCCAGCAGCTGGAACTGGGCCTGCCGCTGACACCACGGCCCTATGCAAAGCTGGCTGAAATGAGCGGGCTGTCGGAACAGGACGTCATGACCGCTATCCGGCAGTGGCAAACCCAGGGGCTGATCAAGCGACTCGGGCTTGTGGTACGGCACCGCACGCTCGGCTACGCCGCCAATGCCATGGTGGTCTGGGATGTAGCGGACGATCAGGTGCAGGACTTTGGCCGGGCAATGGCCGGCACCCACTTCATCACGCTGTGCTATCAGCGCCCGCGCAGAGGGCCCGACTGGCCCTACAACCTGTTCTGCATGATTCACGGTATTGACCGGCAACGGGTTCTGGCCCAGCTGGAATCGCTGATTACCGATAATGGCCTGCAACAGACGCCCCATGCGGTGCTGTTCAGCACCAAAGCCTACCGGCAAAGGGGTGGCCGTTATGTCAGCCACAATTGAACGGCCCCAGATGGTAGCGGATTTCACTGAACTGGAACGGGCGGTCATTAACCGCTTGCAGATCGGCCTGCCCCTGGTGCACTCGCCCTATGCCGCGGTCGCTGACGAACTGGGCATCACCGAGCAGGCACTTCTGCATACCCTGCAGGACCTGTTGGAGCAGCGCATTCTCACGCGTTTTGGCCCCATGTTTCACGCCGGCGAAATGGGTGGCGGGCTGACGTTGGCGGCCATGCGCATTCCTCAGGAGGAGTTTGAGCGCGTCAGCGAACAGGTTAACGCCTTCGACCAGGTGGCCCACAACTACCGCCGGGAACATGAACTGAACATGTGGTTTGTCCTGGCCACGGAAACGCCGGAAGGCATTGCGGCAACCATCGCCCAGATTGAAGCGACCACCGGCTACCCGGTTTACAACATGCCGAAGGAGGAAGAATTCTATGTCAATCTCCACTTCGAAGTCTGAAGTCAGCACGCTCAGAGAGGGGGACCGAGCGTTGATCCTGGCAAGTCAGGCCGGTCTGCCGCTGGTTCCAGACCCCTGGGCCGAGCTGGGCAGACAACTGGACATGTCCGCCGATGAAGTCCTGGCCCGCTTCCAGCGCCTGAAAGCTGACGGCGTTATTCGTCGGGTTGCCGCTGTACCGGATCATTATCGTCTGGGCTACAGCTTCAATGGCATGACGGTCTGGGATGTGGCTGATGAGGCGATCGGCGAGATGGGCCAGTCAGTAGGCGAGCTGCCTTTTGTCAGCCACTGCTACCGGCGCCCCAGGCACCTGCCTTATTGGAGCTACAACCTGTTTGCGATGGTGCATGGCACCAGCCGGGGTGAAGTCGAAGAAAAAGCCGAACGCATCCGTAGGCTATTGGGCGACACCTGCGCCGGCAGCACTATTTTGTACAGCTCCGCCATCCTCAAGAAAACCGGACTACGACTGAAAAAATAGACGGAGAGCATCAACCTATGTTTCGCATGACCCGCTATATCAAGAGCCTGATGAACCCAGCACCGGTGCGCGCGCTGCCAAAACCAGGCGGCCCGGTGGTGATCTGGAACCTGATTCGCCGCTGCAATCTGACCTGCAAACACTGCTATTCAATCTCTGCCGATATCGACTTCAAAGGCGAGCTGAGCACGCAGGAAGTCCATACCGTCATGGACGATCTCAAGGCGTTCGGCGTACCCGTGCTGATTCTCTCCGGTGGCGAGCCGCTGATGCGCCCGGATATTTTCGACATATCCCACCGAGCCAAAGCCATGGGCTTTTACGTGGGGCTGTCCACCAACGGCACACTGATCACCGAAGCCAATATCGGTCAGATTGCGGCGGCGGGTTACGACTATGTGGGTATCAGCATCGACGGCCTGGAAAAGACCCATGACGAATTCCGCCAGAAACAAGGCGCCTTCCGCGAATCCATGCACGCTGTTGCCCTGTGCAAGCAAGTCGGTATCAAAGTGGGCCTGCGCTTTACCCTGACCCAGGACAATTTCGCCGAACTGCCGGCCATGCTGGACCTGCTGGATGAGCACAGCATCGACAAGTTCTACCTGTCGCACCTGAACTACTCCGGCCGCGGCGGGCGCAATCGCAAGCGCGATGCCTGGTACGACATGACCCGGGAAGCGATGAATCTGATGTTTGACCACTGCCATCAGGAGCTCAAGCGGGGTGTGGAGCGCGAGTATGTGACCGGCAATAACGACGCCGATGGTCCTTTCCTGATCGAGTGGGCGAAGCAACACTACCCGGATCAGGTCGAGGCCCTGAAACAGCGCCTGACCAACTGGGGCGGAAATTCCTCGGGCATCAATATCGCCAATATAGACAACCTGGGCGAAGTGCATCCAGACACCTTCTGGTGGAACCATAATCTGGGGAACGTGCGCCAACGCCCCTTCTCGACAATCTGGTCCGAGACCAGCGACCCGCTGATGGTCGGCTTGCGTCAGCATCCGCGACCGGTCAAGGGCCGCTGCGCGGAATGTAAATACCTGGCTATCTGTAATGGCAATACCAGGGTAAGGGCGTACAACATCTCCGGCGATTTCTGGGAGGAAGACCCTGGCTGTTACCTCACCAATGACGAAATTGGTGTGGTCGACATGCCCCGGCGTGTTGCCGCCCCAGTCGTCGAGATTCCGCTTCACAACCTGTCAGGACAAGCCTCATGAAAATCAGTCAACGGAAGAAGTGCCTGGTGGAGTTCCAACTGGCGGAACAACCCTTACGAGCTGGTGAAGTAGCCATTGTTGGCGCCGGCCCGGGGGACCCCGGCCTGCTGACCCTGCGGGCCCTGATGCTGATACAGCAGGCCGATGCCATTTTGTATGACCGGCTGGTGTCGCCACAGATCATGGAACTGGTCAACCCGGCAGCCGAACGTATCCATGTCGGCAAGGCCAGCGGCTGCCATTACGTATCCCAGGAGGATACCAATGCACTGCTGGTCCAACTGGCGTTGAAACAGCGCAGGGTGGTGCGACTGAAAGGTGGTGACCCGTATATCTTCGGCCGTGGAGGCGAGGAAGCGGAGTTCCTGGTCGATAACCATATCGAATTCCAAGTGGTGCCGGGCATCACTTCCGCCGCCGGTTGCTCCTCGTATTGCGGCATACCGCTGACGCACCGTGACTACTCCCAGAGCGTGACCTTCGTAACCGGGCATCGCAAGGCGGACCAGTCCCTGGAGCTGAACTGGCGTGTGCTGGCAGCGCCGGGACAGACCCGGGTGTTCTACATGGGCCTGCACAATGCCCCGACCATCGCCCGCGAACTCATTGCCCATGGCCTGTCGGCTGACTGCCCGGTAGCCCTGGTGGAGCGGGGGACCACCCCGCAACAACATATGGCGGTCACCACCCTGGCCGACCTTGAAGCGACCATCGCCCGGGAGAATTTCCAGCCGCCGACCCTGATCATTGTGGGTGACGTTGTGCGCCTGGCAGACAAACTGGCACAACCCGCCGTCGCCGGCTGGCAGCGTAGCCAAAGTGACGTTGTTGCCGTCAGTGCCGCAGGCCAACCTGCATGATGAATCGACACAACGCCCTGCTGACTCTCGCTACCAGCCTGCTGATGTGCGCTCCGCTGCAGGCCAGCCCGGCTCCAGAAACCGAGGCGCTGTACCAGCAGCACTGCGCCAGTTGTCACGGCGCCGATCGCCTGGGCGGCATGGGCCCTGCGCTGCTGCCACAAAACCTTTCGCGGCTCAAACAGCCTGCGGCCGAGGCGGTTATCCGCAACGGCCAGCCCGCCACCCAGATGCCGGCCTTTGCCGATATGCTCGGCCCGGAATCCATCACGGCGCTGGCCGACTACATTTACCGCGCGCCCGCCAATACACCCACCTGGGACCAGGCAGCCATTCTCGACAGCCATCTGCTGCCCCATCCACAGGGCAGCTTGCCTGACAAGCCGGTTTACCAAGCCGACATGATGAACCTGTTTCTGGTGGTAGAAACCGGCGACCACCACGTAACCCTGCTTGATGGCGACAAAATGGAGCCGATCCATCGCTTCGCGAGCCGTTTTGCCCTGCATGGCGGCCCGAAATACAGCCCTGACGGCCGATATGTCTACTTTGGCTCCCGGGATGGCTGGGTCACCAAGTTCGATCTGTATAACCTCAAGGTGACAGCCGAAGTGCGCGCGGGTATCAATATGCGCAATATCGCCGTCTCCGCTGACGGCAAGTATGTGATGGCCGCCAACTATCTGCCCCACACGCTGGTGCTGTTCGACGCCGCCGACCTGACGCTGGTAGACGTCATCCCGGTGGAAAACGATGCAGGTGACAGCTCCCGGGTTAGCGCCGTCTACGCCGCCCCACCCAGGAACAGCTTCATCGCCGCGCTCAAGGACATCCCCGAGGCCTGGGAAATCAGCGTACAGGATGGCGAGGCCCAGATCCGTCGGATGCAGACCGACACCTGGCTGGATGACTTCTTCTTCGATTCCGGCTATCAACACCTGATTGGCGCCGCTCGCGACGGCAAGCGCGGCTACGTCATCAACCTGGATACCGGCACCACCGTTGCCGAACTGCCACTCCCCGGCATGCCCCACCTGGGTTCCGGCGTTACCTGGGAGTCCCAGGGCAGACGGGTAATGGCCACCCCGCACCTCGGCACGGGTGCCGTTTCCATCATTGACATGGAAACCTGGAAAGTTATCAAGACCCTGAAAACGGAAGGGCCGGGATTCTTCATGCGCAGCCATGAAAACTCTCCCTATGCCTGGGTGGATGTGTTCTTCGGCCCCAATCAGGACAAGGTGCATGTGATCGATAAGCAAACCCTGGAAATTGTGAAAACCTTGCAACCCGCACCGGGCAAAGTGGCCGCCCATGTCGAGTTTGACCGCTACGGCAAGAAACTGCTGCTGAGCATCTGGGAAAAAGACGGTGCCGTCATCGTCTATGACGCAGAGACCCTTGAGGAAGAGAAACGGATTCCCATGAACAAGCCGTCTGGCAAATATAATGTCTGGAACAAGATTAACTACGAGGAAGGAACCAGTCACTGAAAGCCGACCCTGGGGACGGGCACGCATTCTGCCCATCCCGGGGCCCCGGTGCTTTACGGCAAACATCACCAGGTCAGCAGCCGGCGCATCCCGTCCAGCAGTACTACAGGTAACAACTGTGGCTAGGGCAGCAGCGCATACTGGGTGGGACCGAACACGTGGAGCCGTATTCAGGGTCGGGTATGCGTACCGCAGCACTCGAGATAGGGTAGCGGCTGTGCTGGTGATCCCAGTCCAGAAAGGCGATAAGGTCAACGATTTCTTCTTCGCTCAAGTCCTGTTTCGGCATCAGCCGTCGATGTTTATGTTGGTCGTAGAGTTGTGATGGGGCTTTCATGTAGGCGATCAGCCAAGGCTCGCCGCGGAGCTGGGTGATCCTGGTTAGATCCGGCGCGTAGTACGCCCCTTCGCCGAACAAGGTGTGGCAATTTATACAATTGTGTTTATGCCATAGGTTCTTTGACTAGATCAGGATCTGACGCCACGCAAAAGTGTTACTGAGAGGTTTTAATCAAGCGACTGGCTACGCTGGGATAGAAAGGAAGCAGAAAACAAACAAAGTGCAGCTTTCAGATGGCGGCATTTTGCCGCCTGTTTGAGCTGACCAGGCTGTAGCTCCGACAGGAGGCGGAGCGTCCAGGGGTCGTGGCTCAGTCCGCAGCTGTTGTTGTGACAATGCCGTTTATGGCCTGCTGAATGGTTGCCTGTGCGGTCAGCTTGGCAAACAGGTCTCCAGCTGCCTCGCCATGGATCAATCCGAGCAGGACGCCCAGCACCGAACCCCGGTGCACATTATCGCCGCCGACTTCTGCGTTTATCTGCAAGGCCTTCAATGGATCCTGCTGGTGCTTGCAGGCCAGGTACAATAGCGCAGGCCAGGAATCGCTGATGTAACAGGCGGGTGACAGCTCTCTGCCTATGACTTCCCGTTCGGGTTTGTTGCCGTCTACCAGCTTGGCCAGCTCACGGCGCGGCAGGCTTCGCGTTGCATTGAGCAGCAACTCCTGTACCGAGGTATCGGCTTTGCGGAATAGCAGAGCGTCGATCAGCTGCACATAGGCATCGCACACCTCGGCCAGAAAGTCGTCCGGGTGGGTCAATGCCAGATGGTCACGGCAACGTTGACGGGTATCGGCCAGCGACGTGCCGCGCAGCCGTTCGCCAATCACCAGTGGGGCGATGGTGACCAGGCCGCCAATCGAGGGCGTGTCGTGGGTAACCGCCGCGCAGCGTTGCACGGGCAAGCCGGCGTTGAGATTGGCGAAAAATCCGCGGTGATAGGATTCGGCATAGGTGTCCGGGTGCGCCGGTTCGTCCGCGGTCAGCAGCTGTATATAGGCCTGCAGGAATTGGTCACGATCATAGTGCCCGCCGGACTGGTTCATGACCTTTATTAGCGTCAAGGCACAATGGGCGTTAAGGGTATTGTCCCCGGCGCGCATGCCCTGGTGATAATGCACGTTGGGGCGATCCCAGTATTGCGCTTTACCCTTGAGGATTACGTCGCCAACGATATCGGCTTGGCGCTGCCCCCCGGTACTCCTGCGACCACCGCCGCTGGTTGAGTGCAGGGACATGATCGAAGAAGGATGGAATTCGGGCGCTGCCTCGAAGGTTCTGATACCGTGCGAAAACGCCTTGTCGATATCACTGACCCGGTAGAACCAGTGCACTGGCATGGCCAGCGCATCACCAATAAATAGATTCTGCAGGGCGGCGGTCGCCCTGGATGTAATGTCCGTTTGCATAACATGCCCTCAATTTGTGGGCCTAGCTTAACGCACCGCCGGTTTGCCACTCGATCACAGGTGTTTCAAAGAAATTCTTCTGCAGGGCCATGATTACCAGCATCCGCGGGTAAGGGTAATCCTGCGCTGCACGCAATTGCGGGCGCTTTCCCAGCGTCCGGGATATGATTCGCGCCCCGTCGCTCACCATCAAGCCATCATGCCCACGAACGCTATCTATACCGACCTGTCCGCTTACTACGATCTAATGTGCGCCGATATCGACTACCGGGCGCAAAGCCAGTGCGTCAAGCGGCTGCAGCAGCTGTTCGGCAACGCGGGTAATCGGCATCTGGATCTGGCCTGCGGGACCGGGCCCCATGTCCGGCATCTTCTCGATGCGGGCTACCACAGCAGTGGGCTGGACATCAATCAGCCAATGTTGGACAGAGCACTCATTCGCTGCCCGGAAGCACAGTTTTCCCTGCAGGATATGTGCAGCTTTACGCTCAGCCAGCCGGTCGACCTGATTACCTGTTTTTTGTATTCCATCCACTACAGTGCCGGGATTGAAAGGTTGCAGGCGTACATCGCCAGCGTGCATGCCGCCCTGGTGACCGGGGGACTGTTCTGCTTTAACGCGGTCGACAGGCACAAGATCGATAACGGCTCGTGGGTGTCGCACAATGTCAGGCAGGCTGATTCCTTGTTCAGTTTCAGTTCAGGTTGGCATTATTCCGGCGAAGGCGAACGGCAGACTTTAAAGCTGCGCATTGAAAAGACCGCTGGGGACGAAAGACAGGTATGGCATGACGAACACGCCATGGTAGCGGTGAGTTTCAGCGAGTTAATTGAGCTGTTACAGCCGTACTTTGAGGTTCATGTGTTGGAGCATGATTACGACACCCTCTCTGCCTGGAATCAGACGTCCGGGAATGCGCTATTTGCCTGTGTGAAGATTTAA
>JAWOGT010000149.1:0-2889 GCA_046496585.1 Halopseudomonas sp. | reverse complement strand
TTCTGCGCCAGCCCGTAGAGCGCCCAGGTCAGCGCGGCGGCCAGGGTGATCAGGATGCCGACGGTGTAACTGGTCATCTGCGTAAACAGCTCGACCAGGCGCTGGTTGAAAAACAGCACAAAGCCCGGCAGCAGCACCAACACACCCAGTACCTGACCTAGGCCAAAGCGCTCACGGAACACCAGCATGCTGCCGAACATCAGCATGATCGGCGCCGTCTGAATCATCAGCTGCATGGTGCCCGGCGTCAGCCGGCTGAGCCCCATCAGGTAGAACACGTAGTTGCAGGCCAGCCCGACAATCGCTAGCGCCAATAGCCAGCGATTATTCGTCGACAGTGCGCGGATCGATGGCAGCCGCCCGCGCACCGCTAGCCAGATAAACAGCACCAGCCCGGCACTGAACAGGCGGTACCAGGTCACGGTATAGGGGTCCATGCCCTTGAGCACTTCCTTGAGCATGATCGGCAGCACCGCCCAGAGCACGGTAGTGATCATGGCCAGAACGAAACCGTACAACCAGCGACCGGAGGACACGTGCATGAGGAAAACTCTGAACTTGCGGGGGAGCGCCGCATTGTAGCCCTGTGTGACGAGACAGGACAGTTACAGATGGGCCCGGGTTGCTGCTTGAACTGTTATTAAGTTGCCGCAACGGAAGTTGGCGCAGTGCACAAAAAAAAGGGCCGCGCCCTTGCGGGTAGCAGCCTAAGGAGAGCAGCACAATTACAACGGAGGTGGATAAGGTCAACAAAACAATGGAGCCAGTCTCCTGTTGAAAGCCCTGCCAGACCATTCGACCAACGTCTTAATGATCTTAGACCTTCGGTGTAGCTGTCAGACGCACGCGATGCCAACCGCTTTCATCCTGCTCGACCGGATACCGCGCCCAGGTGATGAACGTGGATAACCGGCACATACCGCTACTACCTTCACCAGAGCCCTTGATGGTTTTATAGCGCACTCGTCCATAGCGCCCCGGCCGCCGTGGCACAACCTGCAACACCTCGCGCACTGACCAGTTGCTACCCGGCAAACCGTTGCTATAGAAAGCTCCTGCGATCAGGTCACTCTCACCCACACCCTCGGTCTTCGCGTGTTTATTCGCCAGTTCGACCAATTTGAGCAGGTCATCGAATTCAATATCGACGTAGGAGTTCATCTGCCGCAGGGCGTGATGGAAATCCTCCGGGGCGATGCCCGGCGGACGAGCAACCTGATGGTGGGATAGTGACAGGGGATAACGCCGCCATTCAAACAGATTGTTGAACAACAGTGCTGCGGCGACGATGACCAGTGCATCGAGGAGTATCGGGTAAAGAACAAAAGGGAATCCGGCGCTTTCCACCGCAGGCCCACCCAGTACGACAATCATCGCCGTGGCGCCACCCGGCGGATGCAGGCAACGTAAATACATCATCAAAAAGATGCTGCCACCGACTGCCAGAGCTGCCACCCAGGGGTCAGCGGGTAACCACTGCACGCAGGCCACACCAAAGCTGGCAGAAATGACCTGCCCGCCAACTACTGACCAGGGCTGCGACAGCGCGCCATGCGGCATCGCAAAGACCAGTACAGCGCTGGCGCCCATGGAACCGGTCACCCAGAGCGCGCCGTCACCATCGAGCCCGATATGCGTGACCCAATACACCACCAGCAGCGACAAAGTCGCTCCCAGAGCAGATATCAGCTTCTCCTGGTGGCTGGTGCTGTCTGGCCGCCAGCCGATAAAGCGCAAGCTTTCGCTCAGCCATCGTCGTCCCATACCTCACCCCCTGTCTTCACCTGCAAGCCGCGCATGATACGCCTTGGCACAAACTGAGTCCTAATACAGCAGCATGACTGCTATGATCAGAGAATTAACCGGCAATAGGAGACACAGCATGAGCACATTGCCCCATGAATCACTGAACACCAGCGACGCTGCCGCCACGGCAATGGATGAGGATGCTATCGAAGAGCTGCTGGAGGAGTTACAGGAATGGACCCTGAAACACGTCGACGGCGTGCCGCGGGTGGAAAAACGCTATCACTTCAACAATTTCGTTCAGGCGCTGGCTTTCACCAACAAGGTCGGTGAACTGGCAGAGAAGGCTGGCCATCACCCTGCCCTGTTAACCGAATGGGGCAAAGTGACAGTCAGTTGGTGGAGCCATTCACTGGGCGGCGTACACCGCAATGACCTGATCATGGCCGCGAGAACCGACCAGTTGGTCTGATTTCAGAAAAGCGAGTCGCTGGCAGCTTTCTCCAGCAACAGTGCCGGCGGCTCGAACCGTTCTCCATATTGCTCCGCCAGGTAGCGCGCCCGCGCCACAAACGCCGGCAACCCATACTGATTAATGAATTGCAGCGCGCCACCGGTCCAGGCCGCGAAACCAATCCCGAAAATCGATCCCACGTTGGCATCCGCCGTCGACAACAGTACCTTTTCCTCCACGCAGCGGACTGTCTCGATAGCCTGGATAAATAACAGCCGGTCGCGGACATCTTCCTGGGCAATCATGCCATCGGGTTTCTCAAACTGCGTCTTCAAGCCCGGCCACACATACTTGCGCGCGTCTTTCGGATATTCATAAAAGCCCGCCCCCGCCGCCTTGCCCGGACGCTGGAAAGTATTGACCATCTGATCGATCACCTTGAAAGCCGGATGCTCGGGAAGGCTCTGACCTTCGGCGGCCAGGTCCCGACGGGTCTGTTCACGGATATGGCGCATCAGGCTCATCGACACTTCATCTGACACCGCCAGCGGGCCCACCGGCATTCCGGCCTGGCGCGCGGTATTTTCAATTAGTGCCGCAGGCACGCCCTCGCCGAGCATGGCGAGGCCTTCATTGGTAAAGGTACCGAACACCCGCGAGGTGAAGAAGCCGCGGCTGGCATTGACCAC
>JAWOGT010000133.1:0-13409 GCA_046496585.1 Halopseudomonas sp. | reverse complement strand
TCGAGTTTCGCGAGCTGTGTGACGGCCCGCGCAGCCAGAACGATTACATCGAGCTGGCCAAGATTTTCCACGCGGTACTCTTGGCCAATGTCGAGCAGATGGACGTGTCCAAGGACGATATGGCCAGACGTTTTGTCAATATGGTCGACGAGTTCTACGACCACAACGTCAAGCTGATCCTTTCTGCCGAGGTGGAGTTGAAGGATTTGTATAGCGGCGGGCGCCTGAGTTTCGAATTCCAGCGCACCCTCAGCCGTCTGCTGGAAATGCAGTCGCATGAGTATCTGGCCCGTGCGCACAAAGCCTGAGCCCACCGGGAGCGGTCAACCGCTAGTGGCTGGACTGCTGGAACTGGCGGCGGTACTGGTTGGGTGACAGCTCGGTATGCTGGCGAAACAGCCGGGCAAAAAAACTTGCATCGTCGTACCCCACATCGTAGCTGATGGTTTTTATGCTGCGTCTTGTTGTACTCAAGAGGTTTTTCGCTGTCTCGATACGCAGCCGCTGCAGATAGTGCAGCGGCTTGTCGCCGGTGGCTGCCTGAAAGCGCCGCATGAAATTACGGATGCTCATCCCGTGCTGGCTGGCGACGTCCTCAAAGCGAAACTTGACGGCAAAGTGCTCCTCGAGCCAGTGCTGGATCTGCAATATCGCCACGTCCTGGTGCAGTTTCTGCCCGCCAAAACCGATAACCCCCGGGGTATAGCTGCGCTGAACCTCGTATAAGGTATCGCGCGCCACGGCTTGGGCTACCTGGCTACCACACAGCCGTTCAATCAGGTGGATCGCCAGATCGCAGCCGGAGGTGACGCCGGCGGCGCAATAGATGTTATCGGCATCGGTGATGTGTTTGTCCTTGCACAGCATCACATCGGGAAAGCGCGCGCTGAATTCATCGAAAAAGCGCCAGTAGGTGGTCGCCTCCCGGCCATTCAGCAGCCCGGCTGCGGCAACCCAGAACACCCCGGTGGCCTGGGCGCTGATCAGCGTACCTCTGGCGTGCTCGGCCTGTAGCCAGGGAATAACGTCTGGATAGCGATCCAGCATCTGGTCAAAATCGCCCCAGAACGCTGGCAGCATGATCAGTTGTGGCCGCAGCGCGCTCAAGGTGGCGTCAGTGGCGATGCGGTCCTGGCTGAAGCTGGTGACTGGCAGTGTGTCCGGGGCCACAATGGAGGTGCGAAAGCCCGGCGTCAGACCCTGGCCTCGGCGCTTGCCGTCGCGCAGGCTGGCCATATGGAAAAAATCCTTGGCCTGCATCAGGGTCGAGGCGATCACCCCGTCAGTGGCCAGAATGGCCACCTGGCGAAGCGGCGTTAAGGAGGGATTGATCGGTGTCATCATCGGGCTCTTATTATAGGTTGTATCGGCCACTCTATGACTAAAGCATCTTTATCTTTGGCGCAAGTGTCCTGTTATGCCTATTGAATGGTAAGAATGCTGCTGTAATACCCATCAGCGTGCCCACGACGGGCGCGCTGATGTGCCCAGGAGGGTCAGGGGGCGGGGTTGGGTTGGCTGAGATGAATCTCGGCGATAGCCTCAAGGATGGCGTCGGTGAGGCCCATATTGACGCTGCTCAGATTGCGATTGAGCTGATCCATATTGGTCGCGCCGATAATGTTGCTGGTGACGAACGGCTGACGTGTGACAAAGGCCAGCGCCATTTGCGCCGGGTCCAGGCCGTGATCGCGGGCGAGCTGCACATAGCGGGCACAGGCTTTTTGCGCTTGCGGGTTGGTGTAGCGGCTGAAGCGGCTAAACAGCGTGAGCCTGGCTTTGTCCGGGCGCAGACCATTCAGGTATTTGCCAGTCAGCGTGCCGAAGGCCAGGGGCGAGTAGGCCAGCAGGCCGGTCTGCTCGCGCAGGGATATTTCCGCCATGCCCACCTCATAACTGCGGTTGAGCAGGTTGTAGGGGTTTTGCACCGAAGCAATGCGCGGCCAGCCGCGGCTTTCGGCCAGATGCAGAAACCGGCTGACGCCCCAGGGCGTTTCGTTAGACAAGCCGATATGCCGGATCTTGCCGGCTTTGACCATGTCATCAAGTACTTCGAGGGTGTCCTCGACCGGGGTGAAGAGCTCATCGGGGTTGTGTTTGTAGCCCAGGTTGCCGAAGAAGTTGGTGCTGCGATCGGGCCAATGCAACTGATACAGATCGATATAGTCGGTTTGCAGGCGTTTCAGGCTGGCGTCCAGCGCCGCGGTCAGGTGTTCGCGGTTAAAGCGGGTTTTGCCGTCGCGGATATGCGGCAGCCAGTCGCCAGGGCCGGCAACCTTGCTGGCGAGGATCCAGTTATCGCGGGTGCCGCGTTCGGCAAAATACTGGCCGAGGATGCGTTCGGTCTCGCCATAGGTCTCGGCTACCGGCGGGACCGGGTACATTTCCGCCGCGTCGATAAAGTTGACCCCGGCGTCTTTGGCCCGGTCAATCTGGGCAAAGGCCTCTTTTTGGCTGTTCTGTTGACCCCAGGTCATGGTGCCGAGACACAGAGCGCTGACCTTGAGTTTGCTGCGGCCGAGTGGGCGGTATTGCATGGGGTGCTCCCTGGTGAGTGCTGATTGGGTCATTATTGACCATAGGCTGAGCCAAAGTGGGCATAAATGTAAATAAGGGTTGTAATTTTTAGCTCCCTTGGCATAATGCCGCCACTTTCGACAGGATGCCTAGCCTGTCGTTGTTGTTTACAGCGCAGATGCCACCCAGACCCACGCAGCCCCCACTGAGTGTCTGTTCTAGGCTTTGTTGTCTTGTAAAAACACATTTCATTCTGTAAGATTCGCCCTCTTCTAAACAAGAGTGGCCTCTGAGGCTAGGATTAATGAAAACCTTCAGCGCCAAACCTGAAACCGTAAAACGCGATTGGTACATTGTAGATGCTACCGGTCTGACCCTGGGTCGCCTTGCTACCGAAGTGGCTACACGCCTGCGCGGTAAGCACAAGCCCGAATACACGCCTCACGTCGATACTGGCGATTATATCGTCATCATCAACGCGGAAAAGATTCATGTGACGGGCAACAAGGCTCAGGACAAGATCTACTACAGCCACTCCGGTTTTCCGGGCGGCATCAAGTCGATCAGCTTCGAAAAGCTCGTTATACGTGCTCCAGAGCGCATTATCGAGTCAGCCGTCAAAGGCATGTTGCCGAAGAACCCCTTGGGTCGTGCAATGTACCGCAAGATGAAAGTGTACAAAGGTGCAGTTCATCCGCATGCGGCTCAGCAACCCCAAGAACTAAAGGTCTAAGGAGCATACTATGTCGGCGACACAAAACTACGGTACTGGCCGTCGTAAGACTGCCACCGCTCGGGTGTTCCTCCGTCCGGGTAATGGCAACATCCAGATCAACAACCGCACCATCGAGAACTTCTTCGGTCGTGAAACGGCGCGCATGATTGTTCGTCAGCCGCTGGAACTGACTGAAAACGTCTCCAAGTTTGACGTGTATGTCACCGTCAAGGGCGGCGGCACTACTGGTCAGGCCGGCGCGATCCGCCACGGCATTACTCGTGCCCTGATGGAATATGACGAAACGCTGCGCGGCGTGTTGCGCAAGGCTGGTTTTGTTACGCGTGATGCTCGTGAAGTTGAACGTAAGAAAGTGGGTCTGCGTAAAGCGCGTAAGCGTCCTCAGTACTCCAAGCGTTAAGTCGCAAGACTTGTTCGCCAAGCGCCCGGACTCCTTTTGGACTCCGGGCGTTTTTGTATCTGCGGCAAAATGCCGCTCACGCTCTTGGGCCCTGCAGAGCCGCGGTATACGGCGGTTCCAGCGGCGCACCCCAGGGTCAATGATGAATACTTCGCCTTGTCAAAAACGGGGTTTTTCATTACCATCGGATTCATTTTGTGCATGCGGATAAAAACTCTTAAAAGGGCTTATAAAAGCCCGGAATTAGCAGATGGGAGACGACTGGATGAGTAATGACGGCGTTAACAATGGCCGGCGTCGCTTCCTGGTGGCAGCCACAAGTATTGTGGGTGCGGCCGGAGCTGTAGGGGTGGCAGTACCCTTCGTAGGGTCTTGGTTCCCGAGCGCTAAAGCCAAGGCGGCAGGTGCGCCGGTCCGGGTCAACATCGGCAAGCTGGAAGCCGGGCAGCAGATTATTGCTGAATGGCGCGGTCAGCCGGTGTTTGTTTCCCGCCGTACACCGGAGGCGCTGGCAATCCTTGAAGAGAACGTCAGCATTCTGGCTGATGCGGAGTCCGAGTCATCGGATCAGCCTGCATATGTCGATCAGCACACCCGGGCGATCAGGCCGGAAATACTGGTGGTCATGGGTATCTGTACGCACCTGGGCTGTTCGCCTTTGTTTATTCCAGAGGTGGCTGCCGCGTCCATGGGCAACGAATGGCAGGGTGGCTATTTCTGCCCCTGCCACAGCTCCCGTTACGATATGGCTGGACGTGTCTTCCGCGGGCAGCCTGCCCCGTTGAACCTGCCAGTTCCACCGCATGCCTATGAGACCGATGAGATCATTGTGATCGGCCTGGATGAGGAGTCTGTCTGATGAGTAAGCTGAATAACTGGATCAACGAGCGGATGTCCGTCAATCGGGTGATCGAAGATCACCTGACCAAATACTACGCTCCGAAAAACTTCAACTTTTTCTATTTTTTCGGCTCGCTGGCGATGCTGGTGCTGGTCAACCAGATTATCACCGGTATCTGGCTGACCATGAGTTACGAGCCGTCGGGTGAGGGTGCCTTCGCCTCCATCGAATACATCATGCGTGATGTGCAATATGGCTGGCTGCTCCGCTACCTGCACTCCACCGGGGCTTCTGCGTTTTTCGTGGTGATCTACCTGCATATGCTTCGTGGCATCATGTATGGGTCCTACCAGAAGCCGCGCGAGCTGATCTGGTTGTTCGGCATGACCATTTATCTGGTGCTGATGGCCGAAGCCTTCATGGGCTATCTGCTGCCTTGGGGGCAAATGTCCTACTGGGGTGCCCAGGTGATTATCTCGTTGTTTGGGGCCATTCCGTTTATCGGCCCGGACCTGCAGCAGTGGGTGCGTGGTGACTATCTGATCTCCGGTATTACCCTGAACCGTTTCTTTGCGCTGCACGTGGTTGCGCTGCCGATCGTCCTGCTCGGGCTGGTGGTGCTGCACATTATTGCCCTGCATGAAGTGGGTTCCAACAACCCGGACGGCGTGGATATCAAGAAGCACAAGGATGAGAACGGCAAGCCGCTGGATGGCATTGCATTCCACCCGTATTACACCGTCAAGGATATTGTCGGCGTGGTGGTGTTCCTGTTTGTGTTCTGTGTCGTGGTGTTCTTCTTCCCGGAGATGGGTGGTTACTTCCTTGAGAAGCCCAACTTCGAGATCGCCAACCAACTGAAAACGCCTGATCACATTGCCCCAGTCTGGTACTTCACGCCTTTCTACGCCATTTTGCGGGCCATCCCAGCCATTGGCGGGTCGGCTTTCCCCGGCGTGTTGGCGATGGGTGCGGCGATTGCGGTGCTGTTCGTACTGCCCTGGCTGGATCGCAGTCCGGTGCGCTCGATCCGCTATAAAGGCTGGATGAGCAAGGTATGGCTGGTGATCTTCTGCGTCTCGTTCGTCATCCTGGGTATTCTGGGTGCTATCCCCGGTACCGATACCCGAACGCTGATCGCGCAGATCTGCACCTTTTTGTATTTCGCCTTCTTCATACTCATGCCGTTCTATACCCGCATGGAGAAGACTAAACCCGTTCCAGAGAGGGTTACTGGCTAATGAAAAAGCAATTGATTGCACTGCTGTTTGCACTCGTGCCTGCGGTGGCTCTGGCTGCTCCCAGCGGCGTGCCGCTGGAATCGGCCAATAACGATCTGCGTGACAAGGCGTCTCTGCAGGATGGTGCGCGCACCTTCGTCAACTACTGCATGGGCTGCCACTCGGCCCAATACCAGCGTTACGAGCGTGTTGCCACTGATCTGGACATCCCTGAAGAGTTGATGGTCGAGAATCTGGTGTTTTCCGAAGGCACGCTGATCGGTGAGCACATGAATATCGGTATGCGTCAGGCTGACTCCAAGCTATGGTTCGGCGCCGCGCCACCTGATCTGACCAACGTCGCCCGTGTGCGTGGTGAAGACTGGTTGTACACCTACCTGAAGACCTTCTACGAAGATCCTTCGCGTCCCTATGGCGTCAACAACAAGGTCTTTGCCAACGTCGGCATGCCCAACGTATTGGCAGAGCTTCAGGGGCGCCAGGTGATTGGCTGCAAAGCGATGCCGGTAACCGATGAGAGTGGCAAGGCGCAGCGCGACCCGCTGAGCGGCGAGACCCTCAAGGATGAACAGTGCGACGTGCTGACTATCGTCGAGGGTACCGGTACCCAGTCCGAGGAAGAGTTCGATACCACGGTCCGTAACCTGGTGAACTTCCTGGCCTACTCGGCGGATCCGATCAAGCTGGAGCGTCACCGCATCGGTGCTTATGTGCTGCTGTATCTGGCGTTCTTCTTCATCTTTGCCTACTTGCTGAAGCGGGAGTACTGGAGAGACATTCACTAACCAGTGCTTTTTCAGGATCAATTGCGCGCCCCGTGGGGCGCGCTGTTGTTTCTGGGGTATAATGCGTCACTACCAATTAAGGCGGACTGGTTTGTCGGTCCGTCTTGCGCATCTGCGCAGCAGCGCGATCTGTTGTTTACCGCAATCCGCTAATGGATGAGGGTTGATTTATGGGCGTTACCGCCAACAAGCGTTCTTCGATGGCTTTTTTCTCCGATCCACGTGACCATTACTGTCATCGTGTCCGTATTGTTCTGGCGGAGAAGGGCGTTACCGTTGATATCATCAACGTCGAACCCGATAACCATCCCGAAGAGTTGGCTGAGAATAACCCGTATAACAGCGTGCCCACCCTGCTCGACCGTGATCTGGTGCTCTACGAGCCGAATATCATGATGGAATATCTGGATGAGCGTTTTCCGCACCCGCCACTGTTGCCGGTCTATCCGGTAGCCCGGGCCAATACACGTCTGTTGATGTTCCGCGTGCAGCGTGACTGGTGTGGTCTGGTCGATGCGATCAACAACCCGAAAACGCCAGCGGCTGCGGCCACCAAGGCGCGCAAGGAATTGCGCGAAAGCCTGATCGGTGTTGCTCCGGTGTTTGCCGAAATGCCGTTTTTCATGAGCGAGGAATTCAGCCTGGTCGATTGCTGTATCGCACCGATCCTCTGGCGTCTGCCGATGCTCGGCATTGAGCTGCCCAAGCAGGCCAAACCGCTGCAGGATTATATGGATAAAATCTTCCAGCGTGAGGGGTTTCTCGGCAGCCTGTCTGCAGCCGAGAAGGAAATGCAGTAAGCAATTCACCCGATACTAGGAGGCCCGCATGGCTCAGATGAGCTCAAGCCGACCCTACCTGATACGTTCGCTCTATGAATGGATACTCGATAACCAGTGCACGCCCTATGTACTGGTCAACGCGGATTATCCTGATACGGTGGTTCCTCAAGCCTTTGTGGAAGCAGGGCAGATTGTGCTCAATCTGTCGCCGAATGCGATACGTCATCTTGAGATGGATAACGACAAGATATGCTTTGATGGCCGTTTTGGCGGGGTGGCGCAGCAGGTGTGGTTGCCGTCCCAGGCCGTGATGGCGATCTATGCGCGGGAAAATGGCCAGGGCATGGTCTTCGAGGTTGAGCCTGCGCCGCTGCCGCCGTCGTCAGAAGCACCTGCTGCACCAGCAGGTGCAGCGCCTGGCAAGCGCTCTACGGACACTAAGCCGGCCCGGCCTGCGTTGAAAGTGGTCAAATAAGCGCCGGCTGCGATTGTCTGGAGAGCAGAATGAAAAAGCCCGGCCCGGAGTTATCCGGGGCCGGGCTTTTTTCTGCCACGTGCAGAATCAGTCGATATATTCGAATAACTTGACGATACGTTGCACGCCACCGACCTGCTGAACGGCACCGACCGCCAGATCGGCTTCGCTGCGGCGCACCAGCCCCAGCAGGTAGATAACCCCGGCCTCGGTAGTGACCTTGATACGCCGGCCCGGGATGCTGCTGTCAGCCAGCATACGGGTCTTTGCACTGGTGGTAATCAGGGCGTCATTGTTGCGCGCCAGCAGAGGCAGGTTGTCACCCACGGTCAGCTCATTGTGGACTACCTTGACGCGTTGTACGTTCTGGGCCGCCTGTTCGGCCAGGTCCTTGAGCTCCTGGCGTGGCACCTGGCCGGCCAGCAGCACGACGCCATTAAAGCTGGTGACGGCCACCCGCGATGAGCGTTCCAGATCCACATGGGCTTTGGCAATATTAACCCCAGCGCGGGTTTCTATCAGTTGGTCGTCAATGGCGCTGCCGAGGGTTCTGGTGCCCTGATTGCCTTCCATCGGCGTATCACGTGTCGCGGTGAGTACGGAGCTGCAACCGGTAAGTAACAGGGTAGTTATTAGCAAGGTTCCCAGACGCTTCATTCTTCGCTCCCGAATAGTTGGCGATCGATCAGGTCGCAGAGGCAATGGATGGCCAGCAGGTGGACTTCCTGAATGCGCGCTGTAGAGCGTGCCGGAACCCGAATCTCGGCGTCTTCAGGAAGCAGCAGCGAGGTCATGGCTCCACCATCGCGGCCGCTCAATGCGACGACCAGCATATCGCGGTCGTGCGCCGCCTGAATAGCCTGGAGCACGTTAGCCGAGTTGCCGCTGGTGGAGATCGCCAGCAGCACGTCGCCGGGCTGACCCAGGGCGCGGATCTGCTTGGAAAAAACCTCGTCGAAGCTGTAATCGTTGGCTATCGAGGTGATGGTCGAGCTGTCCGTGGTCAGCGCAAAGGCCGGTAGGCTGGGGCGCTCGCGCTCGAAGCGGTTGAGCAGCTCGGAAGAGAAATGCTGGGCGTCACCGGCCGAGCCACCATTGCCGCAGGTCAGTATCTTGCCTTCGTTCAACAAGCAATTGACCATCAACTGACTGGCCTGTTCGATGCTTGGCCCCAGC
Source organism: Halopseudomonas sp. (assembly GCA_046496585.1). Taxonomy (GTDB): domain Bacteria; phylum Pseudomonadota; class Gammaproteobacteria; order Pseudomonadales; family Pseudomonadaceae; genus Halopseudomonas. The sequence continues at coordinate 4,456 of JAWOGT010000133.1, read as the reverse complement.
ACGTCCATGGCGCGGGTCTTGGTTTCGATGCTGTCGGTAAACAGCTGCCTGATTCGATGTTGCATATCCATAGGGAGCGTGACTCGCTAGCAGGTGAAGGCTTCTCGGATCCACTGGTATGAAGCCGGATCCGCTGGGTTGCCTTGCGCGGCGATAACATCGAATCGGCAAGGCTGGTTGACCAGATGGGGGTGGGTGAGCAGGTAATGCTGGGCTGCGGCGATAACGCGTTTCTGCTTGCGCCAGTCGATCGTCTCCGCGGCATTGCCCCATCGGGTACTGCGTCTGTAACGTACTTCGACAAATACTACTGTATCTGCATCGCGCATGACCAGATCAAGCTCGCCCTGCTTGCAGCGATAGTTGCGTGCCAGCAGGCGCAGGCCGGCCCGCAACAGCAGCTGCTCGGACTGGCGCTCGGCCTGATTGCCGAGCACCTGCTTATCGGTCAGCGATCCCATGGCGCCGAGAGTAGCACCGGCGTTTCGGTCAGCTGGCCGTTCTTGATCACGCCCCAGCTGAGCTCCCGGCTGATGCGTCCGTCACTGGACAGTGACAGCAAGCCGGTAGCGCCGTTCACGGTGGTTTCCGGATATTGCTGTATTTGCGGCAGCCGGGTGAAGATGCGCTGTGCGTCTATGCCCATGGCATACAGACGGCCCATGGCGCCGCCCGCTTGTGGCCAGTTCTGCGTGACCGATGCGTAGAGGCTGTCTGAGCGGCTCAGCAGCCAGGGCGTTTCTGCCACCAGGATGCCGTCCATATCCTTGTTCTTGTCCTCGCCCTCGCCCACCTGGTAGACGTGTGAGGTGGCGTACACCGGAAGGTCGACAGCGTATTGAAAGGCCAGTGTCGGCATGATTTGCCTGGCCTGTAAGGGGTCGGCGGTAATGAACAGCGCATCCAGATCCTGACGCGGTGTGGGTTGTACTACTACGCTATTGCCCAGCACCCGCTGGACCTGCTGTCCGCGCTGCTCGCTCTGGCGAATCCGCAGCAGCTGGCCGATCTTGCCGGACATGGCGGCGGGTTCGTCGACCACTTCCCGGCCGATCAAGACGCCGCCCATCGCCTGCCAGGATTCCTGGAAGGCCTGGTAGGCACGTTCGCCCCAGCCGGTGCTGGCGGTCAGCGCCGCCATGCGCCGGTGACCTTGGGCCCAGGCCTGGTTGGCCGCAGAGCGCGCTTCATCTTCCGGGGCCAGGCCAAACTGGAACAGCGGCTGACCCTCTGCCACGCGGGTATCGGTGTAGTTGAGCGCCAGGGTTGGCAGTGGCAATTCAGGCATGGCGGCGATGCGGCTGACCTGTTCGCGCTCCAGGGGGCCGATCACCCATTGCACGCCGTCGGCCATCGCCTGGCGATAGAACGCATCAAGATCGGTGTAGAGGGTGGAGTCGTAGAGGCTGATGGCAGGCTGCTCGAGCCCTTCACTGTAAGCCTGATACTGGGCCGCCAGAAAGCCATCTCGCAGCGCCTGGGCCGCTCCGGCCAGCGGGCCCTGGAAAGGCAGCAACAGGGCAATGTGCTGCGGCCGGCTGCTGTGCAGCTCGACCAGTTGCGCCAACGAATCGGGCAACTGTTGCGCGGCAGGGTGGGCAGGGTTCTCTGTTTGCCACTGTTTCAGCGCGCGGACCTGCAAATCCAGATTGGTTATTTCCTGATTAATCAGCGCCAGTTTCAACCAGGCTGCCAGCTCGCCGGTGCTGGTCGCAGCGGTCGCTTGCAGTTCGGGCAGCGGTATCTGACTGACGCTGTCCCAGATCGCCTGGCGGTTGGCGACCTGCTCGTTGGCGGGCAGCAGGGCATCGATGAAGATGCGTTGCTGGGCGGCCTTGAGGTGTTCGCCGATCTGATCATTGGCTTCGGCCTGCAGGCGCTGGATGCGCAACTGTTCGTCCAAGGGCAGGCTATCGATCTGGCGCATGGACGGGTGGCGCAGCGCGCGCAGCGCTATTTTCGGCTCACCCAGGGCCATGGCGCTGATGGCCTGGAGCTGGCTGAAGCGGATCTGCTGGTCAAGCGGCAGATCGCTCTGCGGGATGCGCTCGAGAATACTCAGCGATTGTTCATGGGCGCCCGCATCACTGGCCGCCTGAGCAGCATACAGGCGCAGCAAATTGGCTTCCGCGCCGGAGCGTTTGTCGGCGTCCTCAAGGATCTTTTCCACAGAGGCCTGCGGCGTGCGCGGCAAATCATCCAGATGTTGAGGGGCGCTAGCGCACCCGGCGATCAGCACAGCCAGGGTCAAAGGTAAAAATGGCAGGCGGTTGCTGCGCAGCATGCGTCGGTATCCTTGCGCTGGGGCCGCTGCTACGCGCGACCATGGGGTGTCTGGGTCGCCATTGTAACCAAGGGGGGCGGCAATCGCCATGCACTGGATCACGTCCTGTACAATGCCAATAAATACCAGCTCAGGAACGCTCATGTCCGGCACCCTCTACGTCGTCGCTACCCCCATAGGCAATCTGCAGGATATTTCTCCCCGGGCGCTGGAAGTCTTGCGCTCGGTACAGTTGATCGCCGCCGAAGATACCCGCCACAGCGCCCGGCTGTTGCAGCATTTTGGCGTCACCACGGCGACCACGGCGTGCCACGACCACAACGAACGAGACAAGAGTGGTCGGCTGGTCGAGCGCATGCTGGCCGGCGAGGACATGGCGTTGATTTCCGATGCCGGTACGCCGTTGATTTCCGATCCCGGCTATCACCTGGTGCGTCAGGCTCGCGAAGCCGGGGTGCGGGTATGCCCGATTCCCGGTGCCTGCGCGCTGATCGCCGCCTTGAGCGCCGCGGGCTTGCCCTCTGACCGCTTTGCCTTCGAGGGTTTTTTGCCGGCCAAGGCCCACGGCCGGCGCCAGCGCTTGCAGGCACTGGCGCTTGAGCCGCGCACCTGGATGCTCTATGAAGCGCCGCATCGGCTGCTCGAATGCCTGGAGGATATGCTCGATATCCTTGGCCCCACGCGGCAGGTGGTGTTGGCGCGGGAACTGACCAAGACCTTCGAGACCATCAAGAGCGCGCCGATTGCCGAGTTGCTCGAGTGGGTCCGCGCCGACTCGGATCAGCAGCGCGGCGAATGCGTGCTGGTGGTCGAGGCGATGCCCGAGCGCGAGGAGTCCGAAGGCCTGGATCCGCAAGCCCAGCGGGTACTGGATATTCTGCTCAGCGAACTGCCGGTCAAGCAAGCCGCCGCACTGGCAGCGCAGATCACCGGCGAGAAAAAGAACCGGCTGTATCAGCTGGCGTTGGGTAAAGGCTGAGATTGGCCGGGAGTGTCGAGTTTCCTCTCGACATAACGGAGATGCTGCCAAGACGCCGGCCGAGATGGAACTCGGCCACTCCCCGGGGGTGCGTGCCGGGACCGTCGAGTCCCATTTCGACATAGCGGTGATGCAGCCAAGATGCTAGCCGAAGCGGGTTGCCGGGAGTGTCGAGTTCCATCTCGACAAAGCGGTGCTGCTGCCAAGACGCCGGCCGAGATGGAGCTCGGCCACTCCCAGGGGGTGCGTGCCAGGACCGTCGAGTTCCATCTCGACACAGCGGTGCTGCTGCCAAGATGCTCGCCGAGGCGGGTTGCTGGGAGTGTCGAGTTCCATCTCGACATAACGGAGATGCTGTCAAGACGCCGGCCGAGGTGGAACTCGGCCACTCCCAGGGGGTGCGTGCAGGGACCGTCGAGTCCCCTCTCGACATAGCGGGGGTGCTGATGGCGACTAGGCTTGTTGCAATACCAGCACCCTTTGCCCGGCCCGTATAGCGGAGCCAGGTTGGACGTGGATCGAGGCGACCACGCCGTCACAAGGCGCCACCAAGGGTATTTCCATCTTCATCGACTCCAGTATCACCAGCACATCGCCGGCCTTGACCTCGGCACCTTCAGCGACCTGCACCTGCCACAGATTGCCGGCGATATGGCTTTCTACGCCCTGTTGATCGACCAGCAGCGGTGCGTCTTCAGCTGAGTCTGCAGTGGCTTCCTCGCTGTCGTAATCGGCCTGGCCATTGGCGATCCAGCGCTCGCGCTCGGCCTTGAATGCTGCCTGCTGCTGCTGGCGAAACGCCTGGATGCTCTCCGCTTCCTCGTCGAGAAAGGCCTGGTAATCATTCAGATGCAATTCGGTGTCTTCGATGCGCAGCGGGTAGCGCCCCAGCGGGAAGTCGCGGCGGATCACCTGCAGCTCGTCAGCGCTGACCGGATAGAAGCGGATCTGATCAAAAAAGCGCAGCAGCCAGGGCAGGCCACCAAAGGCGTCGACCTGGCGGTAGCGGTTCCACATCTGCAGCGTGCGCCCGACGAACTGGTAGCCACCCGGCCCTTCCATGCCGTACACGCACATATAGGCGCCGCCAATGCCCACCGAGTTCTCGGCAGTCCAGGTGCGGGCCGGATTGTATTTGGTGGTCACTAGGCGGTGCCGCGGGTCCAGTGGCGTGGCCACCGGCGCGCCGAGAT
>JAWOGT010000088.1:0-9210 GCA_046496585.1 Halopseudomonas sp. | reverse complement strand
AACAAGGCCGCCCATGAGATGCGCCAGCGCATCGAACAACTGCTGGGCATCTCCCCGCAGGGCATGTGGGTGGGCACCTTCCACGGTCTGGCCCACCGCCTGTTGCGCGCGCACTGGAAGGAAGCCGGGCTGGCCGAACAATTCCAGATCCTCGACAGCGATGACCAGTTGCGGCTGGTCAAGCGGGGGATTCGCGAGCTGGGCCTGGACGAGAACCAGTGGGCGCCGCGCCAGGCCCAGTGGTGGATCAATGGCCAGAAGGACGAAGGCCTGCGGCCGCAGCATATTCAGGCGGCTGGCGACCTGTTTCTGACCACCATGCTGCGCATCTACCAAGGTTATGAGCAGGCCTGCGCCCGCGCCGGCGTAGTCGATTTTGCCGAGTTGTTGTTGCGCTCGCTGGAGCTGTGGCGCGACAACAACGCCCTGCGCGAGCAGTACCAGGCGCGTTTCAAGCATATGCTGGTCGATGAGTTTCAGGACACCAACGCCGTACAGTATGCCTGGCTGCGGCTGATTGCCGGCAAGACGCCGAGTCTGATGGTGGTCGGTGATGATGATCAGTCGATCTACGGCTGGCGCGGGGCAAAGATCGAGAATATTCACCAGTTTCAGCGCGATTACCCGGCTTCCGAGCTGATTCGCCTGGAGCAGAACTACCGCTCCACGGCCTGCATCCTGAATGCGGCCAATGCGCTGATTACCCAGAATGCCGGACGCATGGGCAAGGAGCTGTGGACCGACGGTGAAGAGGGTGAGCCGATTGCCCTGTATGCCGGCTTCAATGAGCAGGACGAAGCGCGTTTTATTGTCGAGCGGATCGACCAGGCCGTGCGCGACGGCATGAACCGCAGCGAAATCGCCATCCTCTATCGCTCCAATGCCCAGTCTCGGGTGCTGGAAGAAGCCTTGCTGCGCGCAGCTGTGCCGTATCGCATCTACGGCGGCCAGCGCTTTTTCGAACGTGCGGAAATCAAGAATGCCATGGCCTACATGCGCCTGGTGGCCAATCGCGGTGACGATGGCGCGCTGGAGCGCATCATCAACCTGCCGGCCCGCGGCATCGGCGACAAGACGCTGGACAGCCTGCGGCTGCACGCCCGCCAGCAGGATGTATCGATGTGGCAGGCCGCCTGTGATCTGCTTGACAACAAAGGCCTGCCCGGCCGCGCCGCCAATGCGGTGCAGGGCTTCTGCCAGTTGATTGAAGACATCACCCTGCGCGTCGAAGGCGTGCCGCTCTACAGCATGGCCCAGCAAGTCATCGAACACAGTGGCTTGTTGCGCTTCCACGAGAATGAAAAAGGCGAGAAGGCCCAGGCGCGCATAGAAAACCTCGAGGAATTGGTCTCTGCTGCCCGCGCCTTCGAAAATGACCAGGCCGACGAGGAGGCCGAGGGCGACACCTTGCTGGCTTTTCTGGCGCACGCCTCGCTGGAGGCCGGGGAAACCCAGGCCGACCGTTTCGAGGACAGTGTGCAGCTGATGACCCTGCACAGTGCCAAGGGCCTGGAATTCCCGCTGGTGTTCCTCGCCGGTGTCGAAGAAGGCCTGTTTCCGCACAAGATGAGCCTGGAAGAGCCGGGTCGTCTGGAAGAGGAGCGGCGCCTGGCTTACGTCGGTATCACCCGCGCCATGCAGCAGCTGGTGATTACCTGGGCGGAAACCCGGCGTCTGTATGGCAGCGAAACCTTCAACAAGGTCTCGCGCTTTGTGCGCGAAATCCCCGCCGAGCTGATCCGCGAAGTGCGCATGGGCAACCAGGTCAGCCGCCCCTTCGGCCCTGGCCATGCCAGCAAGAGCAGCCTGTTCCAGAACGACGCCACGGAAAGCACCGGCTTCGCCCTGGGCCAGCGGGTCATGCATGGGCTGTTTGGCGAGGGCGTGGTGCTCAACTACGAAGGGCAGGGCGCGCAGGCGCGCATACAGGTCAATTTCGACGACGAAGGCAGCAAGTGGTTGATGGTGTCTTACGCCAAGCTGCAAGCGCTCTAGCGCTTGAAACAGTTGCAAGCGGCAAGTTGCAAGCGGCAGGCAGTCCGAGTCGGGCAGGTTTTTGAGGGTCACCGGTTGCGTCGCTGTTAAGCGGTACCAGGTTAATACACACTACATTCAGTTCTGCGCGGACAGCTTGAAGCTTGCCGCTTGAAGCTTGGAGCTTGTTCCATGAAAAGACGTCAACTCCTTACCGCCGCCGGCCTTGGCCTGGGCGCCGTTGCCCTGAGTGCCTGCTCTGAGCAAAGCGCCACCACCGGCGAGCAACCAACCCCGCCCGAGCAACGTTTTCGCTGGAAAATGGTCACCTCCTGGCCGCAGAATTTCCCCGGTCTGGGCACCACCGCGCAGCGCTTTGCCGAGACCGTGGAGGCGCTGTCCAATGGCCGACTGAGCGTACAGGTCTTCGCTGCCGGTGAGCTGGTACCGGCATTGGAAGTGTTTGACGCGGTGGCCAGCGGTACGGCCGAACTGGGCCACAGCGCGGCCTATTACTGGAAGGGTAAAAGCCCGGCTGCGCCGTTCTTCACGGCAGTGCCCTTCGGCATGAATGCCCAGGAAATGAATGCCTGGCTGTATGAGGGTGGCGGTCTGGAACTCTGGCAGCAGGCATACGCCAGCATGGGTGTGTTGCCCTTACCTTGTGGCAATACCGGCGTGCAGATGGCCGGCTGGTTCAACAAGGAAATCAACAGCCTGGATGATTTGCGCGGGCTGAAAATCCGCATGCCCGGGTTTGGCGGTGAAGTGCTGGCGCGGGCTGGCGCGACCACGGTCAATCTGCCCGGCAGTGAGATCTTCAGCGCGCTGCAAAATGGCGTGATCGACGCTACGGACTGGGTCAGTCCCTACAATGACCTGGCCTTTGGTCTGCACCAGGCCGCCAAGTATTACTATTACCCCGGCTGGCAGGAGCCCTGCGCAGTGCTGGAGCTGAGCATCAATCAGCGCGCCTTCGCGCAGCTGCCCAAGGATTTGCAGCAGATTGTTCGGGAAGCCGCACGCTCGACCAACCAGTTCATGCTCGACGAATACACCCGGCGCAACGCCGAGGCGCTCGATACCCTGGTCAATGAACACCAGGTGCAGTTGCGGCGGCTGCCGGATGAGGTCCTCGAGCGTCTACGCGAACTGTCCACGGAGGTTCTGGAAGACACCGCCAACGCTGATCCGCTGAACCGGCAAGTCTGGGACTCCATGCAAGCTTTCCGGGACAAGGTCTGGGCCTACCATGCGCTTAGCGAGCAGGCCATGTACGCACTGCGTCCCTAATAGGCATGGCCGCGCTGCAGCTGACGGCTGCGCCAGCGGCGGCGCGGCCGGCTGTGCATAACGCTGTGCATAACTCCCGGTAATGCCCAGACCCTAGCCCTTGAAAGGTACTGCGCAAGCTTTGCACAGCAGTGCGCCAGGCCTTGCACAGCTTTACGTGACCCAGCTCACAGTCGGGTTTCGTGGCCTTGAGCTAGCAAGCCAAGTACCTGATTTTGCTAAACTTCAGGGTTTTTGGCACGCTCCTTGTAATTATTAGAGCTCGCGGACACCCGTCCGTACCATCAGGCAAGGAGAGTTCTAATGCCAACACCCGCGTATCTGTCTATCGAAGGAACCAAACAAGGTTTGATTACTGCCGGCACTTTTACCGAAGATTCGGTCGGCAATATTTTCCAGGAAGGCCATGAAGACCAGATAATGGTCCAGGCCTTTGATCACCAGGTCATCATTCCCCGCGACCCGCAGTCCGGCCAGCCCACCGGTCAGCGGGTGCACAAGCCGCTGATGATCAGCAAGGTCTTCGACAAGTCCTCGCCGCTGATCTTCAATGCCCTGACCTCGGGCGAACGCCTGAACCGTTGCCGTCTGGAGTGGTTCCGTACCTCGTCCACCGGCACCCAGGAGCACTACTTCACCATCGAATTGCAGGATGCGATCATCGTCGATGTGCAGTCCTACATGCCGAACTGCCAGGATCCGGCGCAGTCACACTTCACCCATCTGGAAGACGTGTACTTCACCTACCGCAAGATTGTCTGGACCCACGAAGTCTCCGGGACGTCCGGCTCTGACGACTGGCGCACACCGATTTCCGCGTAAATCGGCAACCATAGGCACCCCCAGCCGGCAGGCCGGCTGGGGGTGCCTATGGTTCTTTTCCGCCTCGATATTGGCGGCTAAGACGCCGGCGCATAAGCCGTGATAGTCAACAACCCTCCGCTGTAGCATGATCACCCGCGTTGTTGTGCAATCAGTGCGCACAGGCCCGGTCCGTACGCCGGTGGCTAACCGAGGTGCTAGCTTGATTCAACCCGATCCGCTGCAGTCAGACCCTGATCAATCTGCATCCCGCCGCCGCTCCACGACTGACACACCCTGGACACCCAGGCTGTGGATCGCCCTGGTGCTGGGCGTCGTGTCGCAGCCTTTCGTGTTTCTGTATATCAACCGGCCGCGCCTGTTCCTGATCTATTTCCTGTTGGCCATCGCGGCCCTGGCGGCGGATTTTTACTGGGCGGTGGGCTACTTTAATCTGCTCTTGAGCGTGCTCTGTCCACTGCATGCCGGCTGGTTGACCCGCCGCTATGACGCCCGCCAGCCGCGCGGCTGGTATGCCCGCTGGTGGGCGGCACTGGCGCTGTATCTGTGCCTGGTAGCGGGCATGTTTGGCGTGCGCAGTTTTTTGTTTGAGCCCTTTAGCGTGCCGTCCGCGTCGATGCTGCCGACCCTGGCGGTGGGCGACCGGATCGTGGTGCGCAAATGGGGCTTTGGCCACTACGGCAGTTTCGGCATCAATCTGTTGACGCCGGGGGTGACCGACCCACAGCGCATGCGCCGTGGCCAGGTGTATGTGTTTTACCACCCCGAGCTGCAGGTGCCCTATGTGAAGCGGCTGCTCGGGCTGCCGGGGGACACCGTCGAGGTGAGCGACAAGGCTGTGCTGATCAATGGACAGCCATTGCCGGCGCACCTGGAGAGCGAAGACGGGCAGCAGCAGCTGTTCAGCGAAACCGCCGGCGAGGTGACTTACCGCATCCGCCATACCGGCCAACCGGGGGCAGCGCTGACCGGCACCTTTGTGGTGCCGCAGAGGCAGTATTTCTTTGTCGGCGATAACCGCGACGACTCCTCCGACAGCCGCCACTGGGGGGCCGTCGGCAGTCACGCGATTATTGGCGAGCTGGCCTGGGTGATTGACTGAGACGCAGCCTAGCGCAGGCTCGGTAGCCAGGTGACCAGGCCCGGCCAGATTGCGACCAGGATCAGCATGAACAGCTGAATGGCGATAAACGGCAATACGCCCCGGTAAATCGCCGAGGTGGGCACGCTGGGTGGCGTGACGCCGCGCAGATAGAACAGGGCAAAACCGAAGGGCGGGGTGAGGAACGAGGTTTGCAGATTCAGCGCGATCATCACCCCGAGCCAGATCGGGTCCAGGCCCATCATCAGCAGTACCGGGCCGACAATCGGCACTACGACAAAGGTGATCTCGATAAAGTCGAGAATAAAGCCGAGCAGAAAGATCACCAGCATGACCAGCAGGGTGGCGGTAAAGACGCCGCCGGGCAGCTGATTGAACAGCCCGTGGATCATGTCCTCGCCGCCAAAGCCACGGAACACCAGAGAGAAAATTGACGCGCCGATGAGGATCATAAAGACCATGGCGCTGATGTCGGTGGTCGCGGTGGTCACTTCACGCAAGCGCGTGAACGTCAGTTGCCGCTTGGCTATGGCCAGCAGAGTCGCGCCCACCGCGCCCACGGCGGCGGCCTCGGTCGGTGTGGCAATGCCCCAGAGAATCGAGCCGAGTACCGTGAAGATCAACAGCAGCGGCGGCAGCAGTGCGGCAAACAGCCGGCCGAGGTGCAACTCGCCGCGCTGTTCCTTGCTTAAGGCCGGCAGTTTGTCCGGTTGACGCCAGGCGACCAGCCCCAGATAGGCCAGATACAGCGCCACCAGCAATAGCCCCGGCAGCAGCGAGCCCATAAACAGGTCGCCAACGGTCACGGTTTTTGGCGAGAAAATGCCCATGCGCAGCTGCGCTTGCTGATAGGCGTTGGATAGCACGTCACCGAGCAGTACCAGCACAATCGACGGCGGAATGATCTGCCCCAGGGTACCGGTCGCCGCCAGCGTACCGGTGGCCAATGCCGGGTCATAGCCACGCTTGAGCATGGTCGGCAAGGCCAGCAAGCCCAGCGTCACCACGGTGGCGCCGACAATCCCGGTACTCGCCGCCAGCAGCGCGCCGACCAGACACACGGAAAAGGCCAGGCCGCCACGCAGCCCGCCGAACAGCCGTGCCATGGATTCGAGCAGGTCCTCGGCGACGCGGGATTTCTCCAGCATCACGCCCATAAAGACGAACAGCGGTACCGCCAGCAGCGTCTGATTGTTCATGGTGCCGAACAGGCGGCTGGGCAGGGCACCGAAGAAGCTCGGGTCGAATACGCCGAGCAGCACGCCAGCGCCGGCGAACAGCAGCGACAGACCACCCAGGGTAAAGGCCACCGGGTAACCGAGCATCAGCGTCAGACACAGACCGGCAAACAGCCCGATGGCCATGAACTCCGGCAGGCTCACAGGTGTTCTCCGGGCTGCTCGCTGAGCGCTACGCTGGGCAGGTGGGTGGGTAGCACCCCGGCAATCACGCAGGCGGTCTTGATGATCTGTGACAGCGCCTGGAGCAGCAAGCTGACGACCAGCAGCACTATGATGCTCTTCTGCCAATACACCCAGGGCAGGCCGCCGACATCCGCCGAGCGCTCATTGCGCGCCCAGGAGGCAGCCACATAATCCCAGGAGTTCCAGGCCAGAAACAGGCACATGGGTAGCAGGAAAATCAGGCTGCCGGTCAGGTCGACCAGCGCCTGGCGACGCGGCGGTATGCTGCGGAAGAAGATATCCACGCGCACATGCGCGTCGCGCTGCAAAGCCCAGGCGGCCGCGCCCATAAACACCAGCGCGTGACAGTACATCACCAGTTCCTGGGTCGCGGTCGCGCCCTGGTTGAAGCCGTAACGCAGCGCCACCACGAATACGGTCAGCAGCACCATGGCCAGGGTCAGCCAGCTCAGCCCGCGGCCCATTACGCCATTCAGCGTATCGATCAGACGGGCAATAGTCAGGCAGCTGGCGGCAAATCGACCGGGCATGGCAGGCATATTCCAGATAGACAAGCCCCGGCATTCAGTGCCAGGGCGGGGTGTTGGCTTAGCGGTATCTGCCGGTAGGGCTCAGGACGGAATGATGCGCGTGCGGCCACGGTCGTCAATGGCGACGAAGACGAAGATCGCTTCGGTCACTTTACGGCTGTCATCGTGGGCCAGATCTTCGCTCCAGACCTCAACCAGCATCTTCACCGAGCTGCGGCCAATTTCCAGCACGTTGGCGTGAAAGGCCAGTTGCGCGCCGATGGCCACCGGGACCATAAAGCCCATGCGGTCAATGGCGACCGTCGCCACGCGGCCACGGGCTATCCGGGCCGCGCTGCTGGATCCGGCGATGTCCATCTGTGATACCAGCCAGCCACCATAAATGTCACCGAAGCTGTTGCCGTCGCGGGGCAGGGCAGTGATCTTGAGGGCCAGCTCGCCCCTGGGCAGCGGATCCTTGTCTAATTCGTGCATGGATTACTCGAATAATGGATTGTTGTATTTGTTGTCTTCACTCATGCGGTGAATGATCGTTGACATTCCTGAAACAGCGCCATGGTAAGGGATTGCGCGCTGCGTCTCAATGCTTGTCTGCCGCGCATGCCCCCGTCCCAGAGGCGCGGCATCGGGATGTAACGCTGCAGCGAAACGGCTCAGGGCGCGTTGCGCTGGGTCGGGCTTTTGCTGAACGCCGGAATGCGCTGCTGCGGGTCCTGTTCGGCGCGCTGGCGTTGGGTGGCACTGGCCCACCAAGCCAGTTGCTCGAAGGTGCGCCCCAGGTAGCCAGTCCAGCGCGCCGAGTCGCTAGCAGCCGACCAACTGCCGTCTTCATTCAGCACCTCTTGCGCCTCTGGCACATGAATCATCGCCGACACCGGCAGACAGCCCATTTCCGCCAGAAAACTGCGCATTCCCACCGCCGCACGCACACCGCCCCACTGGCCGGCTGAGTAGGTCACGATGGCGCTGGGTTTGTAGGAAAACAGCGAGCTGCCGAAATGGTTCAGCAGGTGCGCCAAGGCCGGACTCATTGAATGATTGTATTCCGGGCTGACCATCACGTAGCCGTCGGCGGCCTGGATTTTCTCTGCCAGACTGTCCAGGGCGGCCGGCGCCTTGCCGGCGGCATAGGCAAAATGCGGCTTGAACAGCGCGCCCAGGTCGTAGTCCAGCGGATCAATCAGCTCGGCTGAATTGTCCGACGCCTGGATGTGCGCGAGGCAGGCGCGGGCCACGCGCAGACCGAGGCGGGCGGGGCGTGGTGGCGTGCTGTCGCGGGTCGTGCCGAGAAAGATCAGGAAGTGGTTAGGCATTATCTTCTCCGTCGGGGGCCTGTCTGGCTAATGTACAGGGCTTGGCTGCTGCATCGTTAGCAGCGGGAAACCAATGCTGCGTGCGGTTGGCAAACGCCACCAGCGACAGCATCACCGGCACCTCCACCAGCACACCGACCACGGTCACCAGGGCCGCGCCGGAATTGAGGCCGAACATGCCGATGGCCACGGCGACGGCCAGCTCGAAGAAATTCGAGGTGCCGATCATGGCGCAGGGGGCGGCGACGTTGAACGGGACCTTCCACAGCTTGGCTGCCGCGTAGCCGATGGCAAAAATGCCATAGGACTGGATCAGCAGCGGTACCGCGATCAGGCCGATCAACAACGGCTGCTGCAGGATCACATTGCCCTGAAAGCCGAACAGCAGGACCACGGTGGCCAGCAGGCCGAGCACCGAAAAGGGTTTCACCCTGGCGGTGAAGCGCTTTACCGCTTGCTCTGCCGCGGGCCTGGAGCTGGCGCCCGCGCTGATTTTCCAGCGTGTCAGCACCCCGGCAATCAGCGGGATCAGCACATAGAGCACGACCGACAGGATCAGCGTCGCCCAGGGTACCTCGATATCCGTCACCCCCAGCAGCAGCGCGACGATGGGCGCGAAGGCGAAAATCATGATCACGTCATTGAGGGCAACCTGGGCCAGGGTGCCCGTTTCGGAGGCCGTCAAGGCCAGCCGGATGGTCTCGATGTCGCGCATTTCGCCGACCAGGATGATATCGGGATCCTCGCGCAAG
>JAWOGT010000036.1:0-5090 GCA_046496585.1 Halopseudomonas sp. | reverse complement strand
ATCTGCTCGGCCGCCACAATATCGCCAACGCGCTGGCCGCAGCAGGCGCCGCGCAATTGCTCGGCACTGATCTGGAGCTGATCCGCCGTGGCCTGACCCGGGTCAAGCCGGTCGCCGGCCGGGTCTCCCCGCTTGCCGGCAAGCAGGGTGCGCTGATCATCGACGACAGTTATAACGCCAACCCGACCTCGGTGAAGGCGGCTATCGACATTCTTGCCGACCTGCAGGGGCGGCGCATCCTGGTGCTCGGCGACATGGCTGAGCTGGGCGAGTGGGAGGAGGCCAGTCACCGCGAGGTCGGTGCCTACGCCCGTGAGCAGGGACTCGATGGACTCTATGCGGTGGGCCGCCTGTCGGCACTGGCGGTAGAGCGTTTTGGCGCCGGCGGCCGCTTGTTCGGCAGTCGCGGCGAACTGGTCAGCGCCCTGGCAGCAGAACTGGATGCCAATACCCGGGTGCTGGTCAAGGGTTCGCGCAGTGCCGGCATGGAAGAAGTCGTCGCCGGTCTGCAGGCGCCGCAGCAATCCGACAATAACAATAACAATAACCAGGGCCACTGATATGTTGTTGCTGCTGACCCAATATCTGCAACAGTTCTACACCGGATTCTCGGTATTCCAGTATCTCACGCTGCGCGGCATTCTTGGCGTGCTGACCGCGCTGGGGCTGGCGCTGTTTCTCGGCCCGTGGATGATTCGCACCCTGAGCTTCCGCCAGATTGGCCAGTCGGTGCGCAATGACGGCCCGCAGTCGCACCTGTCCAAGGCCGGTACGCCAACCATGGGTGGCGCACTGATTCTGGTCGCCATTGGTGTCAGTACCCTGCTCTGGGCCGACCTGAGCAATCTGTACGTGTGGGTGGTGCTGGGCGTGACCTTGGCCTTTGGCGCGGTGGGTTGGGTCGATGACTATCGCAAGGTGGTGGAGAAGAATTCCCGTGGCCTGCCCTCGCGCTGGAAGTACTTCTGGCAATCGGTATTTGGCCTCAGCGCTGCGGTAGTGCTGTATCTGGCGGCGGATACGCCAGTGGAAACCACACTGATCGTGCCGTTCTTCAAGAACATCGAATTCCAGCTGGGCATGATGTTTATCGTGCTCACCTATTTTGTCATTGTCGGCTCCAGCAACGCGGTGAACCTGACCGATGGCCTGGACGGCCTGGCGATCATGCCCACGGTGATGGTGGGTGGCGCGCTGGGCATCTTCGCCTATTTGTCCGGCAACGTGCGGTTTGCCGAATACCTGCTGATTCCCCATGTGCCGGGTGCCGGTGAGCTGATCATCTTCTGCGGCGCGCTGGTCGGTGCCGGGCTGGGCTTTCTGTGGTTCAACACCTATCCCGCCCAAGTCTTTATGGGCGATGTGGGGGCGTTGGCCCTGGGTGCGGCGCTGGGCGTGATTGCGGTGATCGTCCGCCAGGAGATCGTCCTGTTCATCATGGGCGGCATCTTCGTGGTGGAAACCCTGTCGGTAATCGTCCAGGTCGCCTCGTTCAAGATGACCGGGCGCCGGGTATTTCGCATGGCGCCGATCCATCACCATTTTGAACTGAAAGGCTGGCCGGAGCCGCGGGTGATTGTGCGCTTCTGGATTATTACCGTGATGCTGGTGCTGATCGGCCTATCCACCTTGAAACTGCGTTGAGGAACTACGGGTGTCATTGATAACCACGGACAAGCAACGGATCATCGTCGGCCTTGGGAAGACCGGGCTGTCGGTTGCCCGTTATCTGGCGGGCCGTGGTTTGCCGTTTGCCGTGGCCGACACCCGCGACAATCCCCCCGGGCTGGATCAACTGAAACGCTTTGCACCCATGGCTGATCTGCACCTGGGCGAGCTGGATGCGCAGCTGTTGTGCAAGGCTTCGGAGCTGGTCGTCAGCCCCGGTATGGCACTGGCAACCCCGGCGCTGGCGCAGGCCAAGGCAGCCGGGGTCAGCTTGATTGGCGATATCGAACTGTTTGCCCGTGAAGCGCGCGCGCCGATCATCGCGATCACCGGCTCCAACGCAAAAAGTACTGTCACTACCCTGGTCGGCAACATGGCCAGCGCCGCCGGCAAGCGCGTGGCGGTGGGCGGCAATATTGGTACCCCGGCGCTGGATCTGCTGGATGACAAGGCCGAGCTGTATGTGCTCGAGCTGTCCAGCTTTCAGCTGGAGACCACCGACAGGCTGAACGCCGAGGTGGCTACGGTACTGAATGTCAGCGAAGACCATATGGACCGCTATCCGCACCTGCTGGCCTACCATCAGGCCAAGCACCGGATATTTCGCGGCGCGCGGCAAATCGTCGTGAACCGTGATGATGACCTGTCCCGGCCATTGGTGGCCGACCAGCTGCCGTGCTGGACCTTCGGCCTGTCGCGTCCGGACTTCAAGGGTTTCGGGCTGCTCGAGCGCGATGGCCAGACCTGTCTGGCCTTTCAGTTCGAGGCGCTGATGCCGGTCGCCGAATTGAAGATCAAGGGCGCACACAATCAGGCCAACGCCCTGGCCGCGCTGGCGCTGGGGCACGCCGTGGGCTTGCCGATGCCGGCGATGCTCGACGCCCTGCGCCAGTTTGCCGGTTTGCCGCACCGTTGCCAGTGGGTGGGTCAGGCCGCTGGCGTGGACTATTACAACGATTCCAAAGCGACCAATGTCGGCGCGGCCCTGGCAGCCATCAAGGGCTTTGCCGCGGCGCTGCCCGGCAAGCAAGTGCTGATTGCCGGCGGCGATGGCAAGGGCGCTGATTTTGCCCCGCTCAACATCGCCGTGCAGCAGCATTGCCGCGCCGTGGTGCTGCTCGGCCGCGATGCGCCGCGGCTGGAACAGGCCCTGGCCGGCAAGGTACCGCTGATTCAGGTGGAGAGTCTGGAGGCGGCGGTCAGCGCCGCCGCCGCCGCCGCGCAGCCTGGCGACCTGGTGCTGCTATCGCCGGCCTGCGCCAGCCTGGACATGTTTCGCAACTTCGAAGAGCGCGGCGATCTGTTCGCCAGTGCGGTCGGGAGGTTGCCGGCATGATCGGACTCGCCGCGCTCAGGGAATCTGCCGCACCGCTGGTTGGCCAGCGCCGCTTCGATATGGACATGCCACTGCTGGTGGCCACCATGGTTCTGCTGGGCCTGGGCCTGGTCATGGTCTCGTCGGCGTCGATGGAAGTCGCCGCCGGCCAGCTGGGCAAGCCGCTGTTTTACATGATTCGCCAAGTCGTCTATCTGGTGATTGGCCTGGGCGCCTTGGCCGTGGTGCTCTCGGTGCCGATTCGCCTGTGGGAGCAGTTCCGCTTCCCGCTGCTGTTCCTCGGCTTTGGCCTGCTGATCGCCGTGTTGATCCCCGGCATTGGCCGCGAAGTGAACGGTAGCTGGCGCTGGATTGCCGTGGGCCCGATCAACGTGCAGCCGTCCGAGCTGGCCAAGCTGTTTTCGGTGGTGTTCCTGGCCGGCTATCTGGTGCACCGGCAGGCCGAAGTCAAAGAGAGCCTCTGGGGCTTCGTCAAACCCTTCATGGTGTTGTTCCCCATGGCGGGCCTGCTGATCGTCGAGCCGGATTTCGGCGCCACCGTGGTGCTGATGGGCGCCGCCATCGGCATGCTGTTTCTCGGCGGCGTCGGCTTGTTCCGCTTTATTACCCTGTTTGGTTCGCTGGCGGTGGCCGGCGGGCTGCTGATTCTCAGTGCACCCTATCGTCTGCAGCGCCTGACCGGCTTCCTCAACCCCTGGGAAGATCCGTTCGGTACCGGTTACCAGTTGACCCAGGCGTTGATTGCCTTTGGCCGTGGCCACTGGCTGGGCGTGGGCCTGGGCAACAGTGTTCAAAAGCAGTTCTACCTGCCGGAAGCACACACCGATTTCGTGTTTGCCGTACTCGCCGAGGAGCTTGGCGTCATTGGCGCACTGGGCGCCTTCGCCTTGCTGGTCTTCGTTGCCGTGCGCAGCCTGTATATCGGCCTGTGGGCCGAGCGCGCCGGTCGCTTGTTCGCGGCCTATCTGGCTTACGGCATTTCGATCATGTGGATCGGCCAGATCCTCATCAACGTCGGCGTGAATGTCGGGTTGCTGCCGACCAAGGGACTGACCCTGCCGTTCCTCAGTTATGGCGGCAGCTCCCTGGTGGTCTGCTGTATCAGCCTGGGCATCCTGCTGCGCATTGACTGGGAGCGCCGTCAGGCGCTGCGGGAGGCGGCCCATGGGTAAGAGCATACTGATCATGGCCGGTGGTACCGGCGGGCATGTGTTCCCGGCGCTGGCCTGTGCGCGGTTGTTTGCCGAGCAAGGTTACCAGGTGCACTGGCTGGGTACCCGGCGCGGCATTGAAGCCGAGCTGATTCCGGCGGCGGGTATCCGCATCCACTATATCGATGTGCAGGGTTTGCGCGGCAAGGGCAAGCTCGGTTTGCTCAAGGCGCCATGGCAGTTGCTGCGCGCGCTAAGCCAGTCATTGCGGGTGCTCGGCGAGCTCAAGCCGCTGTGCGTGCTCGGCGCCGGCGGCTATGTCACCGGCCCCGGTGGGCTGGCGGCCTGGATCAAGCGCATTCCGCTGGTGATTCACGAGCAGAACGCGGTGGTGGGTACCACCAACCGCGTGCTGGCTCGCCTGGCCGCCCGGCGCTGTGAAGGCTTCGCTGGCAGCTTTGCCGCTGACGCCAAGCGCCGCAGCACCGGTAATCCGGTGCGCGAAGAGATCGCCCAGGTGCCGCCGATGCACTGGACCGGCGAGCGCCGCCCGCGCCTGCTGGTGCTCGGCGGTAGTCTCGGGGCCTTGCCGCTGAACACGCTGTTGCCCCAGGCGCTGGCGCTGCTCAGTGACGAGCAGCGCCCGGAGGTCTGGCACCAGTGCGGCAAGCAGCATCTTGAGCTAAGCCAGGCGGGTTATCAGGCCGCCGGGATCAGCGCGACAGTCGAAGCCTTTATCGCCGATATGGCCGCCGCCTATGCCTGGGCTGATCTGGTGGTGTGCCGGGCCGGCGCCCTGACCATCAGCGAACTGGCCGCGGCGGGTCGCCCGGCGCTGCTGGTGCCGCTGCCGCATGCGATCGATGATCACCAAACCGCCAACGCGCGCTATCTGGCCGACCGTCAGGCGGCCGTGCTGTTGCCGCAGGCGAGCC
>JAWOGT010000258.1:0-2983 GCA_046496585.1 Halopseudomonas sp. | reverse complement strand
TCCAGCGCGCGGGCTTCGGTGCCCAGGTCAGCGAAGCCGAAGGTGCCCGCCGAGCCGGCCAGTTTGTGTAACTGAGCGCGCAATTCGGCCAGATTGGTGGCGTCGGCAGTCGGTTGCCCGAGCAGCTCGCGGCTGCGCGCGCTCATGCTTTGCAGTTCGCCCTGCAGGCGCGCTTTGAACGAGCAGGTCAGCTCGGCGAGCTGGGCGTGCAGATCATCACTGGCCACGGGTCTGACTCCAGATGCTGCGTATCTGCTCGGCCAGGGCCATGGGATCGAAGGGCTTGACGATCACCCCCGCGGCGGATAGCAGGTGATACTCGGCGACTTCATGGGACTGCACCTTGGCGGTCATAAAAATCACCGGCAGCGTGGCGGCGGTAACCGTCTCGCGCAATCTGGCCAGGGTTTCGGGACCATCCATGCCGGGCATCATCACATCCAGCAGGATCAGCTGCGGGGCAAAGGCCTCAAGCTGTTCCAGCCCCTGCGCGCCTGAACTGCAGCTCATGACGGTGAAACCGCCGACAATCTCGAGAGCGACCCTCGCCACTTCCTGGATCGAAGGATCGTCTTCGATGTGCATGATGCGTTCCAGCTTCGACATGCTGCTCAATCCCTTGGTTAAACGGTGTCTGGTGTCATTATGACATGGTTGCGCGCGCATTTATAAGCCCGTCGAGGCACTGCCGCCACTGTGTGCCAACGGCAGGCTGAACCAGAAGCTCGAGCCCTGGCCGGGTGTCGAGTCCGCGCCGGTCTCGCCGCCCATGCGCTGCATCAGTTCGCGGGTAATGCTCAGACCCAGGCCGGTACCGCCGCTACGCCGACTGGCCGAACCGAATTGGGAAAACCGCTGGAACAGGCGTGGCTGGTCTTCGATGGCGATGCCGCTGCCCTGATCCACGACCCTGACCCGGACCTGATCGGCCAGCACCTCGACCTGCACCGCGACCCGCGCACCGGCCGGAGAAAACTTGATGGCATTGGACAGATAGTTGTCCATCACCTGCAGCAGCCGATTGGCGTCAATATCCACCTGCGGGTCAGCTGCCGGCTCCTCCAGCTCGAGGCTTACCGAGAACTCGGCGGCGTAACCCTGATTGACTTCACAGGCACTGCGCAGCACCGGCAGTAGCGCCTGTGGGCGACTCATGAGGCGCATTTGCCCTGATTCAAGGCGCTCGACATCGAGCAGATCATTGATCAGCTGGTTAAGCCGTTTGCTGTTCACCTGCGCGATGGCCAGCATTTTGCCTGCAGCCTCGGGCAGTGGGCCGGTAACGCCGCTCTGCACCAGACTGATAGCCCCGCTGATCGACGTCAGCGGGGTGCGCAGCTCATGACTCACTGAGGCCACAAAATTGCGCTTGAGCAGGTCTACACGGCGCCGCTCGGTAACGTCATGCATGACGATCACCGCGCCAATCAGTTGCCCCTGCGGCGTCAATAGCGGCCCACCATTGGCCTCGATATACCGTGGCGGCTGACTGACGGCCTGGATACACATGCTGGCGTCGCGCACCGCTTCGCCGCGCAGGGCCCTGAGCAGCGGTATCTGTTCCAGCGTCAGCGCCGTGCTACCGTTGCCGTCAAACAAGTCGTAGTAGCTGGCCCACTGTGCGGGCTCGAGGGCCATAATGTTGCCACCATGCCAGTGTTGGGCGGTGCTGTTGAACAGCGTCAGATGACCCTGGGCATCGCAGGCGACGACGCCTTCGATGACCGAATCGAGCAGTTGTTGATTGATTGCCTGTTGCTCGACCAGTTGCTGTTGGCGCTGTTCCTTCTGTTGGATCTCGAGACGCAGCACCAGCAGCTGTTCGACCAGGCGCGCCAGGCGCATCAGGGTTTGGCGCTGCTGCGCATCCAGTTGTCTGGGCTGGCTGTCGATGACGCAGAGGCTGCCCAGCCCGATGCCCGCGGGATCGCGGATCGGCATGCCCGCGTAAAAGCGGATATGCGGCGCGCCGAGCACCAGGGGGTTGTCAGCAAAGCGCGAGTCCAGACGCGCATCGGCCACTTCCAGCAGCTCGCCGCTACGCACGGCATGGGCGCAGAAGGAGGTCTCTAGCGGCGTCTCGCAGGTATCCAGGCCGACTCGACTCTTGAACCATTGGCGCCTATCGTCGAGCAGTGACAGCAGGGCAATCGGCATTGCCAGTGTGCTGGCCGCGATAGCGGTGATGTCATCGAAGGCCTGCTCCGGCGCTGAGTCCATGATCCCGAGCTGCTGCAGGGCCTGCAGGCGCAGGACTGTGGCGGCATCGCTATCTTTCGGTTTGGTCATGCGGGGTGATCCTCTATCGGCTGCGCATTCAGCAGGCACCAGAAACGCGAGCCGTGCCCAGCCTTTGATTCGAATCCTAGCTGCCCTTGCATGCGCGCCGCCAGTTCGCGGCTGATCGCCAGCCCCAGCCCGGTGCCGCCGCGCTGCCGAGTGTCGGTGGCGTCGGCCTGGGCGAATTTGCTGAATACCCGGTGCTGAAAGTCGGACGCTATGCCCAGGCCCGTATCGGTTACACAGATACGCACTTTGCCCTGTGCGTAACGCGCCTCGACCCGCACCACCCCCCCGGGGTGCGAGAACTTGATCGCATTGGACAGATAGTTATTGAGTATCTGCCCCAGGCGCGAGGCGTCGACATTGACCCGCACCGGGTCGATATGGCCAAGCTCGAGCGTGATCCGGAACTGCGCCGCGTAGCTGGCGTTGCTTTCCAGGGCCTGCAGTAACAGCCGCGTGAGGGGCTGTGGCTGCAGGTTAAAGCGCAGTTTGCCGGCCTCGAGCTTGTCCATGTCCAACAGGTCGTTGATCAGGTTGTTCAGTTGCGTACTGTTACTCTGGGCGATCTGTAGCAGTGTACGCATGCTGTCCGGTACCTTGCCCAGCACACCATTGTTGATCAGCGTCAGCGAGCCGGTGATGGAGGTGAGTGGGGTACGCAGCTCGTGACTGACGGTAGACACGAACTGGCTTTTCA
>JAWOGT010000225.1:0-5033 GCA_046496585.1 Halopseudomonas sp. | reverse complement strand
ATTCGATCTGGACCATTTCAAGCGCATCAATGACGACTATGGGCATCTGGCGGGTGACCTGGCGCTACGGCAATTCGCCGACCTCTGCCGCACGGTATTGCGCCAAGGGGATATCTTCGCGCGCTTCGGCGGCGAGGAGTTCGTCCTGCTGCTGGCAGAGACCGATGCGGCCGCGGCCATGCTGTTGCTCGAGCGGCTAAGGCAGCAAGTGAGCGGATTGGTCCTGCAGCACGGATCCGCGTCGTTCTGCCTGCAGGTGAGCGCCGGACTGGCCGCCTGGCAGCCGGGCGACACACTGGACAGCCTGTTCAGGCGGGCCGACCAGGCCTTGTATGCGGCTAAATCCCAGGGGCGTAACCGTGTCATACTCTGGACGGGTAATCTGCACGACAGGAGCGTCGATGTTTGATCTGAGCCATGTGGTGCTCTTGATGCTGGCCGGGCTGGTCGGCGCCTGGATATGGCGTGGCCTGGGCCTGCGCGACCGCGCTCTGAGCCTGGTAAGGCAGCATTGCAAGCACGCCGACGTGCAGTTGCTGGACGAGAGTATCGTCCTCAACCGGATTCGTCTGGGGCGCACCAAGGCCGGGCGCTGGGGCGTGGTGCGCCGCTATGGGTTTGAATTTACCGTTACCGGTGAACGGCGCTACAACGGCAGCATCCAGCTGCATGGCGCGCAACTGCTTGGCATTGAACTGGCCCCTCACCCGTTCCCCGGCGCGGGACCCAATGACCACGACCTCGCCGGCCGGTTGCTGTGAATGCCGCGGTGCTGGCGCACTGGTGTCTGGGCCTGCCAAGCCGGCCTGCAGGCAAGTCTGCGTGGTTGCTGAACCGAGTCGCGGCAGGTTCCACGTGGAACCCTGCTGACCAGGCGACTGTACCTCCAGGCTTGGCAGCATGATCGAGAACATCCCAACCCATGTGATAGCCGGCCCTCTGGGCGCGGGTAAAACCACTCTGCTCAGACAGCTATTGGGCCAGCGTCCGCAGCATGAGCAGTGGGGGATCCTGATCAACGAGTTTGGTCAGATCGGCATTGATGCAGCCTTGCTTGCGGCTGACGCCCAGGGCGTGTCCCTCGCCGAAGTGCCTGGCGGCTGCCTGTGTTGCGTTAACGGCCTGCCGTTTCAGGTAGGCTTGAGCCGGCTGTTGCGCAAGGCTCGTCCAACCCGGCTGTTTATCGAAGCGTCCGGCCTTGGACACCCGCTCGAACTGCAGAAACAACTCGCCGCCCCGCCCTGGCAAGGGGTCCTGGCGCTGCAGCCGCTGGTCATGGTCCTGGACGCGGGCCGTTTGGCCTCAGGCGCCCGGCTCGCCGATGCGCAGCAGCGGGCGCTGCCGGAGGCGGGTTTACTGGTGTTGAACAAATCCGGCCATCTGGATCAGCGGGCTCGACGGGCTGTTGAAGCATTGCTGCCGGACTGCACCAAGCAGTGGTGCGACCAGGCCGACATCCCCTTTGACCGCTTACCGGCCCGCGAAGCGGCGCCAAGCGCGCCGGCTCGCCTACCGCCGGACTCATCCGCCGCGGCCAGACTGCTGCCACTCTGGCGGAGCACGACAGACTGGCATTGCATCACTCAGAGCCTCGACGCGTACTACAGCATCGGCTGGCGAATCCATCCAGATCAGCAGTTCGATCTGGATCTGTTGCACCGCTGGTTGGCAACTCACCCGTGGATGCGGGCCAAGGGCGTCGTGCACTCAGCGCGCGGCTGGGTGTCTTTTAATGCCCTGCCAGGGGAGATCATCGCCTGGCAGCCAACGGCCAGGCGCCAGGACAATCGCATCGAACTGATCACCGCGCACCGCCCGGATCAGGCGGCGCTGCACGGGGGCTTGCGAGCGGTTGCCGGCAACGATTAAGGTGGAGGTTTTTATCTGGTGCAGATCATGAATGTGACCACTTTCAGCCTCGCAACACTGGCCCTGTTCAGCCCGCAGTTAATGGCTGCCGCCTGTGTGATCAGCTCAAACGACGATCAATTGCCGATTCGCCTGTGCCAACAGAACATCAACATACCGCCGGCGTTATTCACCGGCAGCTTCTGCCAGCCGCAGATACCCGAGCGCGACTTTGACGTGGTCTTGACCGACGAATGTCCTGCCGGGGCCTATGGTGTGTGCGCCGGGGCCAAAACACCGGGCGTGGCATACCAACAGACCATCCACTATTACAGTGACGCCGATGACGCGCCGGTACTCAAGGCCTACTGTGAAAGTATCAGCGCAGGACATTGGCAGACGCCCTGAGCGGTGTTCAGGCGTCAGGCACGGGAAGCGCCCGCAGTTTATCCATCGGCAATCGCTGCCCTACTGCCAGACCCAGGCGTGAAGCGGACCCCTGCGGCAGCTCCAGCACAAAGCGCAGGGCTTGGTCGGCGCGGTATATGTCACAAGGCATGCTCGGACACGGCGGTACCTCGGCGAAAATATGAGTAACCTGGCCAAGATCATCGATATACACCAGATCAAGGCTGATGCGCATATTGCGCATCCAGATGGCCGGTTGCGTACCCGCCGGAAAATCGAACAGCATGCCTTCATCAGGCGCCAATTCCCGGCCCATCAGGCCCTGGCGGCGACTGTCCGGGTCGGCCACGCGCTCTACGCGGAAGGTCTCGCCAGCCAGTTGCACAGACCACCATTCCGCGTTTGGCCGGTCTTCAGCCATCGCGCTATTGGCGAGTATCAGCAGCAGACCGCCTGCCAAGGTCTTCAGTATCGTTCGCATCATAAATTATCTTTCAGTAGGTTCTGGTAGACCATATTGGTCAGGTACAACCTGTCCTGTTCTTTCAGGTCAATAAATTCAACACCGGTTGCCACCTGCCGATTGGCCGTCTCATCGCGGGTCACCGCGCGAACCTTGGCATTAATACTCAGGTACACATCCAGCCCCGAGGGGTTGATGCGAAACGACAGCTTCACCTGGTCACCCTTCTCGGCGACCGGATTGGCTGACATCATTCGCGCACCGCCACAGCTCAGGTCGACTATCTTGGCTGAGGCCTGACCGGCGGGACCGCTCACGGCCGTGACCAGCTCCACGCTCACTCTTGAGGAGCTGCGGATGCGCATGGATTGCACGGTTTCCGGATAGGCCAGATGCAGATAGGGAAAGGGTGCCAGATTCGATTTGATCACGCGGGTCTTGTAGGCGACGGCATCCTTGCCGACAAAGCCGCGCACCAGAAACTGCTGGCCTTCCTTGACAAATACCAACCGGCCCTGGATGGTCGGCGACGTCACCATCAGGCTGACCGGTGCATAAAACCCGATCATGCGCACCTGATAGCGCTCGGCGTGAGTAGGATGCAGCGTCTGCAGCTGAACCAGATCACCCGGCGCCAACTGGATCTGCGACAAACTGGATATCTGGGTCTCAGCCGCCGTGCCGTTGCCGGCGACGTCGAGCTTCTCTTCAGGCGCATGGTGTTCGGATGCCGCCCGAAACAGTCCCGTCTTCAATAGCTGAGCCAACAGCAGCTCGCTATCAATAATCTGTGACTGCTCGAGCAAAACACCCCCTTCTGCATCCAGAACGTCCCATGGCACCGGGGTGCCTACACTGACTTCATGTTCCGTAAGGGCTATCAAGGTCACGCTGGGTCACCATTGCTATTCAGGATTACGACCCCGCAATGTATCACAGCCGCCACCGGCACAGTGCTATCAATCCGGGCCACACCAGGTAGAGGCCCGGCACCACTATTACTTCGAAGAATACAGGTCTTCCCGGGTCCAGGGCAGGCTGTGTTGTCCGCTGGAGAGGGGTTTTACCGCAAGAATCTGATGAATGTTCATCCAGTTCTTGCGAAAACCATAGGCGCAGCCGGCGAGGTAGATTCGCCAAATCCGCAAGGGCTTGTCCGCTATCAGCGAACGGGCTTGCTCGAGCTGCCCCTCGAGATTGTCGCTCCAGTGCTCGAGGGTACGTGCATAGTGCAGACGCAGGCTTTCGACATCGACCACTTCAAGCCCTTGTTCACTCATGCTGGCAATCGCCGTGGAGAGATGTGGCAACTCGCCGTGCGGGAATACGTAGCGGCCGATAAAGGTCCCAGCTCCGCGGCCCACCTTGCGTCCATCGACGTATTTCGCGGTAATGCCATGATTCATCACCAACCCGCCAGGCTTGACCTGGTCGGCGAGAATCTTGAAGTAACTGTCCAGATTGGCGTGGCCCACATGTTCGAACATTCCAACGCTCACCACCTTGTCGAACATCTCGGCGCCGGGCAGATCGCGATAATCCTGCAGCTGCAAATCAATAGCTGAAGCAAGACCCGCCTCGGCGTTCTTTTCCCGTGCCAGCGCGAGCTGCTCCTTGCTCAAGGTGATGCCGTATACGCTCACGCCATAGTGCCGCGCGGCATGACGGGCCAGCCCACCCCATCCGCAACCGACATCCAGCAGGCGCTCGCCTGGCTTCAAACGGAGTTTGCGGCACAAGTGATCCAGTTTGTTGATCTGCGCCTGGGCCAGACTGTCGTGGACAGGATCGCGGAAATAGGCACAGGAATAGACCATTTCAGGGTCAAGCCAAAGCCGATAAAACTCGTTGGAGAGATCATAATGATAGGCAATGGCCTCAGCATCCAGGGCCTTGTCGTGCGCGCTGCGGGTAGTCACGGGTTCGCGCTTGTCGCCCAGCAGACCCATGCTCAGATGGTCGGCTATCTCGACCACATCCATGATACGGCCGCGGACGTCAATGCGTTGCTCGATGTAGGCCTCCCCCAGCTTGTCCAGGCTGGGTCGGCGCAGAGATGTGGATCCCGTAATCTATGTCGCCGCCGCTTCCGCAGATTTCAGGACAGGCCAGACTTGCCTGGTTCGTCTTGTTGAAGCTGATGCGTATGAAATGACAGGAGTGACAGTGTTGTGAATCTGCCTAACCGGTTAACTCTGATGCGTATTCTCCTGATCCCGATTGTTTTGCTGTTTCTCCTGCCGATGCCGGACAAGCCGTTCTGGGCGGACTGGAACCTGTTTTTGCAGGATACGGGCCGTTTGATCGCTTTTCT
>JAWOGT010000350.1:0-5262 GCA_046496585.1 Halopseudomonas sp. | reverse complement strand
CACAAGACACCTACACTAAGCCATCATGGTGGTTTGGAGTAGCTGGCGGTGCGGGCGCACCTGCGACCCTTTTTGACCGCCTTTGATGCAGCCGCAATCGCTGCCGACTAACTCAAAGGGGGCCACTTGGGCTGACGCCTCTTGCCCACCAACCTGCTGGCCGATGCCGATGCCGATTCCGATGCATACGGCTTCCAGAGTTGCGGTAACCGGGCAACCTTGAGCTGGTCAGCCGTTCTCATCAAGCAACGAGACACCGAGCTTGAGCGCAGTATCGGTCACCACCGCCACCGGCGTGCGGTACCCATTGGCCATCCAGTGCAACGCGATGTGGATCACGCCACCCAGGATGCCCGCCTGCAATAATTCATCAAAGCGCTGGCCGGGGCGTGCCAGCACGCGGGCAATATCATCGCTGGTAGCCTGCAAGGCCTTTTCGATCGCCTCGTCCACCGCCGGGCTGATGCCGCGAATCTCGATCAGTAACAAGCGGCCGATGGTCGGGTTGTCCTTCAACCGCTGGAAGTAGGCCAGCAACATCGCCCTGCTGCGCGCCACCGGGTCCTTTCCCGCGGCCTGGGCTGCCGCCATATTATCTTCCCGCATCCAGCGCGCCGCCTGCTCATAGCAGGCGATCAGCAGTTCATCGCTGTGGGCGAAGGATTCATAAAAATAGCGCTGGGTGAGCCCCGCCGCATCACATACCTGCTTGACGCCCGAGTGCCGGTAGCCGTTGTGGCCATAGACCTGAATCGCTGCATCAATCAGCTGTTGCCGGCGTTGCGCGCGGCGCTCTTCAACCGCCGAGCCACGGTAACGTCTTTTGTGCGCGGCGGTGGACGCGGTAGTAGTCGCGATGCTGCCCGGATTAGAGGTAGTGGCATTCATGAATTGAATTCTGACAATAGGGATTGCCAAATTTTATATGACAATTTAGATTGTCACCACCACCCATTGTCGGGACCCAGCATGAGCACAACACATCACCAATTCCAACCCGCGCCGCTAGACGTTCTCATCATCGGTGCCGGCCTCTCCGGTATTGGTGCGGCCCGCGCACTGACCGATCAATGCCCTGACAAGCGCTACCTGATTCTCGAGCGCCGCGCGGCCATGGGTGGCACCTGGGACCTGTTCCAGTATCCCGGCATCCGCTCGGATTCCGACATGTACACCCTGAGTTACAGCTACAAACCCTGGACCCACCGCAAGGCAATTGCCGACGGCGCGGACATCAAGCGCTATATCGAGGACATCGCCGAGGAATCCGGCATTACCCGCCAGATCCGCTTCCAGCGCAAAGTAGTGTCCGCCAGTTGGTCAAGCGAACAAGCGCTCTGGACGGTCACCGCGCTGGCCACAGACGCGCAGGGCCAGGAACAGGAAGAAGTCACCCAGGCGCGTCTGCTCTCCGTCTGCGCCGGTTACTACAGTTACGACGCGGGCTACCGCCCGGACTTCGCCAATGAAGCCGACTTCCAAGGCCGGATCATTCACCCGCAGTTCTGGCCGGCGGACCTGGATTACGCCGGCAAGCGCGTGGTGGTTATCGGCAGCGGTGCTACCGCGGTGACGCTGGTGCCGGCACTGGCCCAGACCGCCGCGCATGTGACCATGCTGCAGCGTTCACCCAGCTATATAGTGTCGCGCCCGCTGGAAGATGGTTTTGCTCACACTCTGCAGAAATGGCTGCCGATGCCTGCGGCGCATTCCCTGACCCGTTGGAAAAACGTGCTGCTGGGCTCGTTCTTCTATCGCATCGCCCGTAACAAGCCGGAGCTGTTCGCCCAGCGCCTGTTGCACATGGTCAAGACCCAGGTCGGCCCCGAGCTGGATATGAAGCACTTTACCCCGGCCTACAAGCCCTGGGACCAGCGCGTCTGCGCGGTACCGGACGGGGATCTGTTCCACGACATCCGCGCCGGGCGTGCGTCAGTGGTGACGGATACGATTGACAGCTTCACCGCAAGCGGCATTCGCCTGGCCTCCGGTGAACAGCTGCCGGCAGATATCATCATCACCGCCACGGGTTTGAAGTTGAATGCCCTGGGCGACGTGAAGGTCAGCGTCGACGGCGAACCGGTCGCCTTTGGCGAGCATACCGCCTATAAAGGCATGATGCTCAGTGACATCCCCAACCTGATGCTGACCTTTGGTTATACCAATGCCTCGTGGACGCTCAAGGCCGAACTGACCTCCAACTACACCTGCCGCCTGCTGCGCTATATGGACCGCAAGGGCTATAAGGTTGCGGTGCCGCGCCGTGATGAGGACGTCCAGGATGCGCCCTTCCTCAATTTCACCTCGGGCTACGTACAACGGGCCGAAGGCATGCTGCCCAAACAGGGCGACCGCAAACCCTGGCAGGTGCATCAGAACTACCTGCAGGACAAGCTGACCATTCAATACGGCCGGGTAGATGACGGCATAATGCAATTTCAATAACAAGGATAAAAACCATGCAAGTAAAGGATTGCGTTGCGGTACTGACCGGCGCGGGCAGTGGGATTGGTCGGGCTTTGGCCTTGGCTCTGGCGCAGCGCGGCTGCCATCTGGCCCTGGCCGATGTAAATGCGGCGGCGCTGGCAGACACCGCCGACCTGGCCCGCGTACACGGCATACGCGTCAGCGAGCATCCGCTGGATGTGGCCAACCGCGCCTGCGTCGCCGCCCTGCCCCAGGTCGTTATGGCCCAGCACGGCCAGGTCGATCTGCTGATCAACAACGCTGGCGTGGCACTGGGCGGCAACTTCGACCAGGTCAAGACTGAGGACTTCGACTGGTTGATGGCAATCAACTTTGATGCGGTGGTGTGCATGACCCGCGCCTTCCTGCCGCTGCTTAAACAGCGCCCGGCAGCACGCATCGTCAATATATCCAGCCTGTTCGGGCTGATCACGCCGGCCGGGCAAACCGCCTATTGCGCGAGCAAGTTCGCGGTTCGCGGGTTCTCCAACGCACTGCGTCTGGAGCTGCAAGGTGGCCCGGTCGGCGTCACCGTAGTGCACCCCGGTGGCGTCGCCACGGCCATCGCCACCAGCGCACGCGTCCCTGAAGGCGTAGACGCAGCAGACCATGCACGCAAACTGAAACAGGCAGAAAAACTGCTGCGGATGCCGCCGCCGAAGGCCGCAGAAATCATCCTGAACGGAATCGAGCGGGACAAGCCGCGGGTGGTGGTGGGTAATGATGCCCGGATTGTGTCTTGGCTGGAGCGCCTGATGCCGGTCAATTACTGGCGCCTGTTGCCCGGCATTGCCACCCAGAAAACCACTTGAACCGGCCCGCCAAAAAAGGAATTTCACGGTGAATTATTTTTTTACTGCGCTCCTCATCGGCCTGTCGATGTTCCTCGGCGGACTGTTTCTGTTCACCCTGTTCATCACCCTGCGCGTGCAGATGAGCCTGCCGCCCGAAGGCCGTTTTGTGACCGTGATGGGCAACCGTATTCACTACCTTGAACAGGGTAAAGAGCAAAACAGCGAAGCGACCCTCCTGATGATCCACGGCCTCGGTGGTGTGGCACAGAACTACAGCTACAGCGTGCTCGGCGAGCTGGCCAAGACCCACCGGGTTGTCGCCATTGACCGCCCGGGTAGCGGTTATTCCGAGCGCCACCCACGCTCGTCCGCCTCGCTGGCGGTGCAAGCCGATGTGCTAGCCGGTGTGATCGACGCACTTGATCTGGGCAAGCCCGTGATCGTCGGCCACTCCCTGGGCGGCGCCGTTGCCCTGGCGACCGCATTGCGGCATCCGGACAAAGTGGCCGGCCTCGCGCTGATCGCCCCGCTCACGCAGTTGCCCAAAGACACGCCAAAGGCCTTCGCCGCACTGGCTATCTCCTGGCCATGGCTGCGCAAGCTGGTCGCCTGGACGTTGGCGACGCCGCTGTCGATGCTGCAAAAAGACAAGGTACTGGATATCGTATTTGGCCCGGAAAGCGTACCCGAGGACTTTCCGGTACGCGGCGGTGGCCTGCTGGGCTTGCGTCCCAGCCAGTTCATCGGCGCCTCGGCCGATATCAGCGCCCTGGCGGATACAATGCCGATGATGCAGCAGCAATACCCTAGCCTCACGCTGCCCATCGCCGTGCTCTATGGCCGCCAGGACCGGATTTTGAATCACCAGGAACAGGGCCAGGCTTTGCTCAACGTTGCACCAACCGTCGAGTTGGAGCTGATCGATGGTGGGCATATGCTGCCGATCACCCAGCCCGCTGTGACCGCCGACTTTATTCGGCGCCGTGCCGCGCTATAACCCCGTCAGAGCCGAGACGAAAGCACCCGCCAAGTGAGTCGGCAGATCACTTGGGTGCCGCTCATCCGCTGCCGACTGTTCTTCTGCTTGCTGCGTCTACACTCATCTAGGCTGTTGCAGCTAGTGCGCTGTGGTTTCTCGCGCTGCCAAGCCCGCTGTCAGCCAAGGTAAATGACCCGTGGCTACAAAGCACTTATCCAGGATTTCACTGGCTGATATCTGGAGGCTGCCATGAACTATTCCGAGCAGGTCAGCGAGACCTGGCGCCACACACCGCTCGGCGTTGCGCCAGACGACTATAGCGAGCTGGTGCGCTACGCCACCCTCGCCGCCTCCAGCCACAATACCCAGCCCTGGCTATTCCAGCTTGAAGCCAAGCGGATACGGATTCTGCCTGACTTGTCCAGACGTTGCCCCGCCGTCGATCCGGACGATCATCATCTGTACGCCAGCCTCGGCTGCGCCGCCGAGAATTGTCTGCTGGCGGCAAAAGCCGCGGGGCTGGAAGGCTCTTTTTCCTACGATGCATCGGCGTCGGGCGTGCAGATTGACTTAGAACCGGCCACGCCCGTGCGCTCTGCCCTTTTCGACGCGATTCCCCTGCGCCAATGCAGCCGCTCAGAGTATGACGGTTTGCCGCTGACGACTGAGGCGTTGAAACAGCTTGAAGACGCCGGTCAGGGCAATGGCGTGTCTGTGCTCCTGATGACCGAGGCTGAACAAAAGGACCTGGTAACCCGTTACGTTGCCGCAGGCAACAATGCCCAGTTCCTTGACCCGGCGTGGACCAGTGAGCTGAAATCCTGGGTTCGCTTCAATGCTAAGGAAGCGATGCACACGGGCGATGGGCTTTACGGGCCGGCCATGGGCAACCCGGACGTGCCGCGCTGGCTCGGCTCACTGGCCATGCAGGTCAGCTTTTCGGCGAAAAACCAGAACCACAAAGACCGTATGCACATCCGCAGCTCCTCTGCCATTGCCGTGTTGTACTCCGAGGCGGATGAC
>JAWOGT010000381.1:0-4909 GCA_046496585.1 Halopseudomonas sp. | reverse complement strand
GTTGCTCCAGCCAGCCTTGCATGCCTGGCGGCAATTCCTTGCCGTCAGCGGCAGCCTCCACATCCGGCAGCGCGGTCAATTCAGCACTGCCCGGCGTGCCATCAAGCAAGGCCAGCAAGGCATCCAGCTGGTCTGGCTGCTGCCCGGAGAGCACCTCAGAAAAGCTGCGCAGGCCTTGTGCATCCCCTGCTGGCGCGGGTTCGGCAAACACCGGGGGGGTGCCGCCCTGCCGCGGAGGGCTGGAAAACGGCGCGAGCAGGTTGTGGCTGACTGACATTGGGGATATCTCCATGGCTGCGGAGTTGGAAGGCAATGTCAGAATCAGTGCAAACGTTGGGCCAGTTGCCAACAGCTGAGGAAAATCAATGCGCTAGCCTGACCAGGCGCGTGCTCTCTCAGGGCTGCAACTGCGACTGCACCCGCTCGAACAGGCGCTGCAAGTCACCGTAGGCCTGGCTGGCGGCTTCGGCGTCCGCGTGCAGCCCGGCCTGCTCGGCGCGGTCGCAGGCTTGCTGCAGCGCTTGCGCACCCATATTGCCGCAACTGCCCTTGAAGCTGTGCGCGGTCTGCCTGAAGGTCTCCCAGTCCTGCTGCGCCAGGCTCAGGGCCAGCGTGGCCAGACGCTTTTCAGAATCCTGGATGAAGGTATCGAGCAGCAGGGGGTAATCGTCGTGCATCAGCTCACGCAAGCTGGACTGCACGGCGGGGTCGAGGTCCATGGGGGAATCAGGCATGCAGCAAGGGTCTCCTTCCGGTTGCCGTAGCCTGGCACGGCTACGCCTGTTGGCCAGCATTATGCCCAAGCTGCCAGGCAAAGACCACTCGCACCCGGTTGCCCGCGGCATTGAACTCCAGCTCATCGACCAGCGCCCTGACCAGCGCCAGACCACGCCCACAGTAGCCCTCAGCACCCTGCAGGCCAGCGGCATCCCGGGCCGCAACGAACGCTGGTGGCGGGCCTGCCAGCGGCGCAAAGCCGCTGCCGCTGTCCGCCACTTCGATACTCAGCACCCCGCCAAGGTTATCCGGCCGATGGTCCAGGGACACGCTGATCCAGCCTTCCTGCAGGGCGCTCAAGCGTTGATTGCGCTGCTGGTAGTAGCGTGAAAATCCCCGGTAATCCGCCTTCAGCGCCGAGTCCAGCTGCAGCAGCCCATGCTCCAGCGCATTGCTGTACAGCTCACTGAGAATGGTCAACAGACTGCCCGCATGCTCGCGCAACCCCGGCACTTCCATCAACACCTTGAACAGAAAGGGCAACGGGTTATGCTCGCGAATCGACGCCGCGCGGAAAGTATAGGCCAACTGCCAGTCCTGCGAATCCAGCTGCCGGGCGTCCGCTTGAAACAGCACTGCATGGGCCGCGCTGAGGGGCTGCATGATCACCTCGAGCAGGCTGATATCGTCTTCAGGGCTGCCATGGAAGGCTTCCAGCGCCTGCAGCAGGCCGTCAAAGATGGCTTCCGGCTGCCCGGCATAACTCTCCACCAAGGCCAGTACCCGCTGCTCGCCGAACTGCTCACCGCGCTGATTGCGACTTTCGATCACCCCGTCGGTCCAGCACAACAGCCGCTCACCCGCCGCCAGCGGCAACACCACCGGCGTCGGGTCGAAGCGCTCTGGCCGGGCAACCGCCAGCGGCAGATGGGTGGACGACACGCGCTGCAGGATCTCACCGGCACGGCCCACTACCAGCACCTCGGGCAGCCCGCCGTTCCAGATCTCGACCAGCCCCTTGTCGGGATTCAACTCGATCAGCACCGCACAGCAGAAAATACCCACCGGCAGAATACGGCACAGTTTGCTGTTGAGTTCGACCAGGATGTCGCGCAGATTGAAGCCGCGCACGGTCATCGCATAGAACACCTCGGCCAGCGGCATGGCGCCAATCGCCGCCGACAAGCCGTGGCCGGTAAAGTCGCCGAGGAGGATATGCATGCCACCCGAGGGC
Source organism: Halopseudomonas sp. (assembly GCA_046496585.1). Taxonomy (GTDB): domain Bacteria; phylum Pseudomonadota; class Gammaproteobacteria; order Pseudomonadales; family Pseudomonadaceae; genus Halopseudomonas. The sequence continues at coordinate 2,958 of JAWOGT010000381.1, read as the reverse complement.
TTGTACGCCGCCAGCAGAATATCGCCATTGAACATCGCGAAGGCCGACTGCAGATAGCGCAGATTGTCCGCATCCAGGCTGCCGGCGTGGGCCACGCGATCAAAAATGATCTTGGCCAGTTCCTGCTCCTGCAGCAGCTGCCGGTGCTGCAGGGACATCAGCTGGTGTTGCTGCTGCAGGGTCTGGTGCATGTCCTGCATGCGATTGAACGCCAGTATCTTGGCTTGCAGAATGATCGGGTTGTAGGGCTTGGTCAGGAAGTCGTCGCCGCCCGCTTCCAGGCACTGCACCAGCGCCTCGCTGTCGGTCAGGCTGGTGAGGAAAATGATCGGGACCAGATCGTCGCCGCAGGCTTGCTTGATGTGCCGCGCCGCCTCGAAGCCGTCCATGACCGGCATCAGCGCATCCAGCAAGACCAGATCCGGGCGCCGGGCGATAAAGGCATCCAGCGCCTGCCGCCCGTTCTCGGCGCTGATTACCGCATGGCCGAGCCGGGTGACCAGGCGGCCAAGAATCATTCGATCAGTCGGGTTGTCGTCCGCTATCAGCACCGTCAGGTGGCTGACCGGGGCGCTACGCGGCAACTCGCCCGGCACGCAATGGGCCATGGTTACTCGATGCTGAACAGCTGTTCGAAATTGGATATGCTGAGGACTTTGCGTACGTCCGGATTGCAGCGCACGATGCGGATATCCGCCGCATCGCCGCCGGCGTGATCGCGTAACAGCAAGAGCATGCCGAGCGCCGAGCTATCAATGTAATCGGCATCATGCAGGTCGACGACGTAACGCTCCGGGCTCAATCCGCCGCGCTCGTAGGCCTCGCGAAAGTCCTGATGGGCACCGAAATCGAAACGCCCTGCCACCTTGATGGTCAGTTCCTGACCGTCTGCAGATAAAGTTGCCTTGATCGGCATGCTGGATTCCTTTTTAGCAGATTGTGCCTGATAGCGGGTTGTGCCTGTGAGGCAAGCGCCTCGGGTAACCTCTAGGTAATCTATAAGTAAACTATAGGTAAGCATTAGCACAGGGGCTGGCGCCTGTCAGGGATTATTTGCATTGCGGCTAAAAGCCCGCTGGGACAGTTCATCGAGCAGCTTTTGCTCCTGCTTGTCGGCCCGCGCCCGCGCTTCCTGCTGGTAACGTTCGATCAGTTTGCGCATCGCTTCGAGCCGCTGATAGCGCTGGCGCCAGACTTCACGGGCCTTCTCCAGACTGCGCTGATGCCAGCTCAGCGTCTGCTGTTGCTGCTCGATGGCGGTCTGCATCTGCGCCAGGAAGCGCTGATAATTCAGCAGCCAGTCGCGGCCGACACCCTGCTGACCGCGCTGGGTCCAGCCGGATTGATATTCGGCGCAATAGCCTTCCAGATCGCGCAGACGCACCTGGGCGTCATCCAGCTGACGCTGGCAGTCGCCGAGCACCCCCGCCGCTTTGCGCTCTTCGTCCAGGGCCATATCCAGCACCGGCGTCAGGCGCCGGATGCGGCTGTCACTCATGGCTGATCAACTGCTCCAGCGAGGTCTGACTGTCCGCCAGGCTGACCTTGACCTGCAGCCCCTGGCGCAGAAAGGCCTGCATTTCCGGCATTTTGGCCATCGCCTTGTCGGTCAACGGATCCGAGCCGGCGGAATAGGCGCCGATGCTGATCAGGTCGCGGCTCTGCTGGTAGCGCGCGTACAGCTGCTTGAACTGCTGCGCCTTGTGCAGGTAATCCTCGCTGACAATCTGCGGCATGGCGCGACTGATCGAGGCTTCGATATCGATCGCCGGGTAATGCCCTTCTTCGGCCAGGCGCCTTGAGAGCACCACGTGCCCGTCCAGGATCGCCCGTGAGGCATCGGCGATCGGATCCTGCTGATCGTCGCCCTCGGACAACACCGTGTAGAAGGCGGTAATCGACCCGCCGCCCTGCTCGGCGTTACCCGCGCGCTCGACCAGCTGCGGCAACTTGGCGAACACCGACGGCGGATAGCCCTTGGTCGCCGGCGGTTCACCGATGGCCAGGGCGATTTCCCGTTGCGCCTGGGCAAAGCGCGTCAGCGAATCCATCAGCAGCAATACATTCTTGCCCTGATCGCGGAAGTATTCGGCGATACGCGTGCAGTACATGGCCGCGCGCAGGCGCATCAGCGGCGCGTCGTCGGCCGGTGAAGCGACCACCACCGAGCGCGCCATGCCCTTCTCGCCGAGAATCTGTTCGATGAATTCCTTGACCTCGCGGCCGCGCTCACCGACCAGGCCAACAATGGTGATATCCGCATCGGTAAAGCGCGTCATCATGCCCAGCAACACACTCTTGCCAACCCCGCTACCGGCAAACAGGCCCAAACGCTGGCCACGCCCGACGGTCAGCAGACTGTTGATCGAACGGATACCGACATCCAGCGGCTCGTTGATCGGATGCCGCTTCAGCGGGTTGATCACCGGACCGTTCAGATCGACCCAGTCATCGGCCTTGAAATCGCCCTTGCCATCCAGCGGCCGGCCGATACCGTCCACGACCCGGCCGAGCATGGCCGTGCCCATCGGCAGCTTGCCGCCGCCCTTGGACGGCACCACCCGCGCGCCGGGCTGTACCCCTTGCACATTGTCGACCGGCATCAGATAGATCTTGCTGCCGGAAAAGCCCATCACCTCGGCTTCGATCTGGGTACTGCCCTGGGGGCTGTCACTGATCACCACACAGCGACTGCCGACCGGCACCTTGCAGCCCTCGGCTTCCAGGGTCAGGCCGACCATACGGATCAGGCGGCCTTCCACCACCGGCTCGGGCGGCAACCTCAAGGCCTCGGGATAACGGGCCAGGCGCTTGGCGAAACTGATGCGCTCAAGCCGGCTCACGGGTGCTCTCCGCATCGGCCGTTGCCTTCAGGCCAACCTCAGGCAGGCTGATATCCGCCTCGGGCGGACGCAGCCGCTGTTCGCGCTGCTGTTCAAACAGCTGCGTGGTGATCTG
>JAWOGT010000347.1:0-10262 GCA_046496585.1 Halopseudomonas sp. | reverse complement strand
GCGTTCCGCGAAGGTCAGGTGCGCACCCGGCATTTTGGTGAGCTGGCGATCCCTGAAGAAGGGCGTTTCGTGCAGCAGGTCAAACAGGGTGGCCGCGAACAGGAGACGCTGGTACTCGACGACATCGCTGCCGGCTTGCAGGAGGAGGGTGATGAGGTGACCTGGGTGCTGGGTCCGGGCTCGACTACGCTGGGCCTGCTGGAGGCCATGGGCCTGGAGGGAACGCTGCTGGGCGTGGATGTCATGCGAGCCGGCCAACTGATTGGCCGGGATGTGACCGAGCAGCAATTGTGGGCGCTGCTGCAGGACGCCGCACACGCGCGTATCCTGGTAACGGCAATCGGCGGTCAGGGGCACATCCTCGGTCGCGGCAACCAGCAGATCTCACCGCGCATCGTTCGCGCCGTCGGCCTGGATAATCTGCTGGTCGTGGCGACCAAAAGTAAACTTACAACCCTGGCCGGCCGGCCGTTTCTGCTGGATAGCGGCGATCCGCAGCTGGATGAAGAGCTGACCGGCCTGCGCCGGGTGCTCAGCGGCTATCGGGAGGAGATGCTGTACCCCGCCAGCTGGAGGGCGGACTAGGTGCCCGCCAGCGGCAAGCTACAAGCGGCAAGCTATAAGCTACAAGCGGCAAGCTATAAGCTACAAGTAAACCCCCACATAAAAACCTGTGCAGCCTTGAGGCTGCGCAGGTTTTGTTTTTAGCTTGAAGCTTGCGGCTTGCGGCTTGAAGCTCGGGTTAGCGGAAGTTGCCGGCCCGCAGTGCGGCGATGCGCTGTTCCAGCGGCGGGTGGGTCATCAGCAGGCCGGCCAGGCCGTTTTTCAGGCTGCCGTTGATGCCGAAGGCGATCATTTCACCGGGCATCTCTACCGGGATACCCTGTTCAGCTTGCAGATGCTCGAGGGCGGCGATCATATTGGCGCTACCGGCCAGTTGCGCGGCTGCTGCGTCGGCGCGGAATTCCCGTTGGCGCGAAAACCACATGACGATAATACTGGCCAGAATACCCAGCACCAGTTCGGCGAAAATGGTTGCGATAAAGTAACCGATACCGGGGCCGCTGCTTTCATTCTTGAATACCGCGCGGTCAACGAAGTTGCCGATGATACGGGCGAAGAACATGACGAAGGTATTGACCACGCCCTGAATCAGCGACAGGGTAACCATGTCACCATTGGCCACGTGGCCGATCTCATGGGCCATGACCGCCTTGACTTCGTTGGGGCTGAAGCGTTGCAGCATGCCGTCGGACACCGCCACCAGGGCGGCGTTCTTGTTCCAGCCAGTGGCAAAGGCATTGGGTGCGCGCGAGGGAAAGATCGCCACTTCCGGCATGCCAATATTGGCCTGCTTGGCCAGTTGCGCGACGGTATCGACCAGCCACTGTTCCTGCCGGTTGGCCGGGGTTTCAATGATCCGCGCACCGGTAGTGCGCTTGGCCATCCACTTGGACATCAGCAGCGAGATGAACGAGCCGGCGAAGCCGATCACCGCGCAGAAGATCAGCAACGCCTGCAGGTTCATACCGCCCTGGCCGTCGTGGATACTGCCAACCCCGAGCAGGCTCAGGGTAATACTGGCTACCAGGACCACTGCCAGGTTGGTGGCCAGGAACAAAAAGATGCGCATCATGTAGTCGAGCTCCAGTCATTATTAATTCGCCGGACGCCGCGCCTGCTTCCCACAGCCAGGGCGACCGGATCTTGTGTGGATATCTTGGGTCTTTCTGTGCGGCTTTCAATCGTCAGTCTATTTCAAATCGTGTAGTGCATACGCTCTGATAACAAGCTACTAGGCTGGCTATTGAAAGCAGTGTTGAACCACATTGGCCAGCTGGATAGATGACTGGCTGGCCCGCGCATTACGCAGTTGCTGGGCCAGTGTCGCGCGTTGCCGCGCTATGCTGGGCGGTAGGGCGTCGTCGTGGAACTCCTTGACCGGTGTGGCCAGGCGGACAAAAGCGCGCTCGGTCAAACAGCACTGATCAATACCCTCTTGACGTATGACATCGGCATAGCGCAGAAAGCCTTCATCAGCCAGCCATAACATCGCGCTGAAACAGGCCAGGTGGCGGGGTGCCGGTACGCCGAAGGCATCCGGCTCCAGCGTGCCGACCAGGTCACTGACGAACAGTGCAGCAGGTTGTGGAAAGCGTTTGTACAGCCCGAGCAGGATGCCAGCGACATCCTGATAAAAATCCTCGATATGCAGATCGGCCATGCCGCGACTCCCTGGCGCCAAGCGGACTACTGACGGTACGTCTTGAGGAAATTGGCGATCCGGCCAATGGCCATTTCCAGGTCGTCCTTGCGCGGTAGCGAGACGATGCGGAAATGGTCGGGCCAGGGCCAATTGAACGCCGTACCCTGGACCACCAGAATCTTTTCCTGCAGCAGCAGGTCAAGCACCATCTTTTCGTCGTTATGGATCGGGTAGACCTTGGGATCCAGTTTCGGGAACAGATAGAGCGCGCCCTTGGGCTTGGTGCAACTGACGCCGGGAATGTCGTTGAGCATTTCCCAGGCAGCATCGCGCTGTTCCAGCAGCCGCCCGCCGGGCAGAATCAGGTCATTGATACTTTGATAGCCACCCAAGGCCGTCTGGATCGCATGCTGCGCCGGCACGTTGGCGCACAGGCGCATGGAGGCGAGGATGTCGATGCCCTCGATGTAACTCTGGGCATTGTGTTTGGGTCCGCTGATGATCATCCAGCCGGAGCGAAAACCGGCCACCCGGTAGGACTTGGACAGGCCATTGAAGGTCAGGCACAGCACATCCGGTGCCAGAGCGGCAACTGAATCGTGCTCAGTGCCGTCGTAGAGAATCTTGTCATAGATTTCGTCGGCGAACAGGATCAGCTTGTGTTCCCGGGCGACCTGCACCAACTGCTCAAGCATATCCCGCGAGTAGACTGCCCCGGTCGGATTGTTCGGGTTAATGATGACCATGGCGCGGGTGTTCGGGGTGATCTTGCTGCGGATATCGTCGATATCCGGATACCAGTCGGCCTGCTCGTCGCACAGGTAGTGCACCGGCTTGCCGCCGGAGAGGCTCACGGCAGCGGTCCACAGTGGGTAATCGGGGGCTGGGATCAGCACTTCGTCGGCGTTGTTCAGCAGGCCTTGCATGGCCATCACGATCAGCTCGGAGACGCCGTTGCCCAGATAAATGTCTTCGATCGTCACACCGGCAATGTTCTTGGTCTGCGTGTAATGCATGACCGCCTTGCGCGCCGAAAAAAGGCCTTTGGAGTCACTGTAGCCCTGGGCAGTGGACAGGTTGAGAATAACGTCCTGGAGGATTTCTTCCGGTGCTTCGAAACCGAAGGGTGCGGGGTTGCCGATATTCAGTTTGAGAATCCGGTGGCCTTCTTCCTCAAGGCGTTTGGCGTGGCGCAGAACCGGTCCGCGGATGTCGTAGCAGACATTGGCCAATTTATTCGACTTGCTAACCTGCATGGTACTTTCCCTGGGGGCTGTCCGAGTGAGGGTAAAACCAGCATCATACGTTGTGCGGCCCTGACTGGGAAAGTCCGACAACACCATCCGAGGAGTGAATCATGAAGAAAGTCATCAAGACCGAGGACGCCTGGCGCGAACAGCTGGATGACGCCCAGTTTCAGGTGTGCCGGATGAGAGGCACTGAGCGCCCGTTTACCGGTGTCTACTACGCTAACAGTACTCCGGGTGTGTACCACTGCGTCGCCTGTGACACACCGCTATTCGATACAGCGACCCAGTTTGACGCCGGCTGCGGTTGGCCGAGTTATTCCGCGCCGATTGCCGCAGAGCTGATCAACGAAGTGGACGATAATACGCATGGCATGCACCGCACCGAAGTCACCTGCGCCTGCTGCGACTCGCATCTGGGTCATGTATTCCCCGATGGCCCGCCCCCTACCGGGCTGCGTTATTGCATCAATTCCGTTTGCCTGCGCCTGGAGCCACGCCCATGACCGACACTGTCCTGGACATCCCCTGCACGACCATCGATCACCAGGAAACCCGTCTGGCCGACTTGCACGGCAAGGCCTACCTGATCGTCAATACCGCCAGCAAATGCGGATTCACGCCGCAGTACAAGGGTCTTGAGGCCTTGTCGAAAACCTATGCCGAGCGCGGTTTGCGCGTGGTCGGTTTTCCCTGCAACCAGTTTGGTGCCCAGGAGCCGGGTAGTGACAACGCGATAGCCGAATTTTGCGAGCTGAATTACGGCGTCAGCTTTGCGCTGTTCAGCAAGGTGGAGGTCAACGGTGATCAGGCCCATCCGCTGTTCGTGCGCCTCAAGCAGGAGGCGCCAGGCCTGCTCGGCAGTAAAGCTATCAAGTGGAATTTCACCAAGTTCCTGGTCAACGCCGATGGCAAGGTGCTCAAGCGCTACGGAACGACCACCAGCCCGGCTGACCTGGCCCGCGACATCGAAGCCTTGTTGAAATAGCCGCTCAGCGTGGAGCGTTGCCGCTGTCGTTGTTCAGCCAGGTACTCAGCAGCGCCTGCAGGTCCTCGCGCTTGAACGGTTTGGCCAGATAATCGTTCATCCCCGCTGCTTCGCAGCGCTGCCGGTCTTCCTGCAGGGCGTTGGCGGTCAGGGCAATGATCGGAATGTCGTGCCAGCGCGCGTCGGCGCGCATGCGTCTACTGGTTTCATAGCCGTCCATGAGCGGCATATTGCAATCCATCAATACCAGATCGTAGTCGCTGGTTTCCAGACGTGCCAAAGCCGCTTCACCCTGTTCGGCTACGTCGACGGCATAGCCGAGGCGCGTGAGCATGCCTTTGGCGACCATCTGGTTGACGATATTGTCTTCGACCAGAAGGATGCGCTGACCGGTGACGGCGGCTTCGGCGTGAGCCAGTTCGGTTTCCGGGCCCTGACTACCGAGACAGCGGTCTATCGCCCTGGCCAGGCGCGCGCGGGCCGGTGGGCTGGGCACTTGCTGGTCAATGCCCAGAGCCGAGGCCTGCTCTGCGCTCAGCAGCTGGGGATAGGGGCAGACCAGCAGGCGTGGGGTCGACGGCTGCTGGTCTGCCAGCTGGCGGGCCAATGGCGCGCTGTCCAGCAGCCATAGATCGGCGTCGGGGATGCCGGCGCTCGGCACTTGCTCGGTGCTGTAGTCAAGCAACTGGCAGTTGAGACGCCAATGGCGGAGCATTTCATAGAGAATGCGGCCCTGGAACCGGCCTTGCTGGTTCCAGATGACCACCCTGCAGGCTTGCGGGTAGTCGAATGTTGCCGCTTGCTGATGGGTGACGGCCGGCAGGATAACGCTGAACAGGCTGCCCTGTCCCGGTTCAGACTCGACCGACAATGTGCCGTGCATGGCATCGGTCAGGCTCTTGCACAGCGCCAGCCCCAGTCCTGTCCCGCCAAAGCGCCGGGAAATCTGCGCGTCGGCCTGGGTGAATGGCGAAAAAATGCTTTCCAATGCGTCCTCGGCAATGCCGATACCGCTGTCGCGTACGCTGATACGCACCTGTTGCCCACCTTCGGTGCGCGGTTCGAGCTCCACCTGCACGGCTACGTAGCCGTGTTCGGTGAACTTCAACGCGTTAGATAGCAGATTGCTGACGATTTGGCGGATCCGCGTTGGGTCGCCAACCAGCAGACCTGGCAGCTGTGGGTCAATACGGCAGCTGAGTTCGACGCCCTGCTTCCCGGCATTTTGCGATAGCAGGTTAGCGGTGTCTTCCAGCAGCGCGCCAAGATCAAAGGGGATCGCTTCGAGCTGAAGCTTGCCGGCTTCGAATTTGGACAGGTCTAGAATGTCGTTGAGCAGGGTGACCAGCACCTTGCCCGAGTCATAAGCAATGCTCAGTTGCTGGCGCTGCTCGTTGCTCAATGGGCTGTCCAGTGTCAGGCCGATCATGCCCAGCAGGCCATTGATCGGCGTGCGGATTTCATGGCTCATGCTGGCCAGGAAGATCGACCGCGCCCGCGCCATGCCGAGGGCTTCCTCGCGCGATATTTCCAGCTCCTGATTCGAGCGGCGCAGCTGCGCGTTGGTTTCCTGCAGCTCGGTGGTGCGCGCCTCGACAATGATCTCCAGTTCTTCCAGATACTGCCGCAAGCGTTCCTCGGCGCGCAGCTTCTGGCGCATGTTGACGTCGATGCTTTGCAACTGGCGGTTGATGACTTCAACCAGTGCGCCAATCTCGTCCCGCTCATGGTGGTCGGGGCAGGGCAGGCGACTGCGGTCATCGCCGCCGGTATTCATGTTCAGCAGATCCTCGATCAGCCGCACCAGGGGCTTGGTCAGCATGGCGTAAAACAACACCAGCAACACCAGCGACAGCACCAAACTGAGAATAAAGCCCGAGAGCATGGTCAGGCCGGCGCGGCGCAGGAAGTTGGCGCCCTGGTGGAAGGTGTCCACTTCAATCACCAGATGGCCGAGCAGTTCGTTGGGCGCGTGGTTGACAAACAGCGGCTGGGAATACGTGCGGCGGCGGTCGAATAGCGCGTCGCTGACAGCGCGATAGCGGCTGTTGGCCATGGGCCGGCTGACACTGGCCAGCGCGATGGCGTTGTTGTCGATAATCTCGGCGCGCACCACCGGCGGGGCCCTGAGCAGGCCATTGACCAGCTCCAGGGCCAGCTCGGCGTCGATATTGTAGGCGATGCGCGAGGCGGGGCCGAGGCTGACATTGATCTGCGCGCGCACCTCGTCGTCAATCGCGGCATTTTGCGCGCTGTAGTCAATCATCACCTGGATCAGGCCCAGCACGCTTCCCAGGATAAAGGCAGCCAGTACGCCGAGGCGGGTCTGTTTGAAGGAAAGACGGTCAGTAAAGCGAATATTCATGCGTGTCCATCTGCCGTAGTCTGTCCATGAACTTAGCCCAACGCTGTGCTTGGGGAAGCGCAGACGCTGACCGGCGGCCGGCGACTAGCCTGGCTCGATACTATTGATCACTGACCGTGGTCACCAGCCGTGGTCACTAATCTTGGTCACTGGCTAAGTAGCGTGGCATTCTTTTGCTATTTGGAGAACAGTATGTCAGAAATCTCGACGCAGCAGTTCATGCAGCGTGTGCTATCCATGATCGACCGTGTTGAGCAGGCGGCGACCCCGGTACCCGCACCCATCGACTGGCAGCAGACGCATGCCGCCCGCTGGATGGCGGAAGGCAGCGGTGGCTGGCTCAGGCCATTGCTGATCGGTAGCGAAGCACATCTGCAGGATCTGATCGGGGTCGATCGGCAGAAGAGTCTGCTGCAAGCCAATACTCGCCAATTCGTCCAGGGGTTGCCGGCCAATAACGCGTTGCTCTGGGGCGCGCGGGGTACCGGAAAGTCGTCGCTGGTGCGGGCTTTGCTGGCTGAATATGCCGGCCAGGGTTTGCGCTTGATTGAAATTGACAAGACCGATCTGCTGCATCTGCCGGCGCTGGTTGAACAGATCCGTGACTTGTCCTGGCGTTTTTTGCTGTTCTGCGATGATCTGGCGTTTGAGGCCGATGACCGTGCCTACAAAACCCTGAAAACCGTGCTCGATGGCAGCGTAGAGACCGCGCCCGACAACCTGCTGCTCTACGCCACGTCCAATCGCCGACATCTGTTGCCGGAGCAGCGCAGCGATAATCAGGCGGCGCAAATGGTCGATGGTGAATTGCACCCCGGCGAGGCAGTTGAAGAAAAGATCGCTTTGTCCGACCGCTTTGGCCTCTGGGTCTCTTTCTATCCGTTCAGTCAGGAACACTATCTTGCGGTGGTGCGCCATTGGTTGCAGGACATCGCCGCGCGCTACCAGCTGGACTGGGCCTGGAATGACGAGCTGCAATTGGAGGCATTGCGTTGGGCGCTGTCACGCGGTAACCGTAATGGCCGATGTGCCAGCCAGTTCGCCCGCGCCTGGGTTGGCCAGCAGTTGCTGGAGCGCGATCAGGCCGGCGCGTGACGGCGTGCGGCATAGTGGGCAAGGAGCTGGTGCTCGCCTGGCAGCAGCGCGCTGACGCTGCAGCGGCCAGTCACCCGGCTCAGCAAGGAGGCCAGGCCAGGCCAGCGCTCTGCATCGATCAGGGCGCCGACGTGCGCCAGATTGATCAACTGGCTGACAACGGCGATGTCCGCGATGCTGAAGGTATCGCCAAGAAAGTAGCGCTGCTCACCAAGCTCCTTCTCCAGATAGTCAAACAGCGGCGGCAGCTGTTTCTGCAGCGCCAGTTCAACGGCTTGCTCGTCAGGACGACCGCCCTTGAGCGGCTCCAGAAAGCGCTGGCTGAAAACGGTGAAAGTGGCGTAGGGGGCCAGCTCGTAGTCGGCGTATTTTTCTAGCCAGCGAACCCGTGCGGCTTCGCCGGCGTTGCAGCCGTAAAGCGTTGCGGCTGTAGAGCTGTGGTGCAGGCGCTTTTCTGGTTGATCTTGTTCATGCAGATACTTTTCATGCAGGTATTGGGCGATGACGGCCGAGTCGGCCAACGCAATGTCGCCATCCTGTATGGCCGGGATACGGCCCAGTGGGCTGATGGCGTAATACCAATCGGGTTGTTGCATGGGTGGCACCGCGACGTGTTCATGGGCCATATTGAACTCGCCGAGCTGGATACGGATTTTTCGAACGAAAGGCGAGAGGATCGCGCCGTACAGGGTCAGGGCCATGCTTGAAACTCCATTGGCATGCTATCAGCTGGTCGCGCTGGCTCAGTCGTCGTAGACGGCGTTTTTCTTCCAGGCGCCGTCGCTCTGTTCCAGTTCCTGCAAGCCGGTGCTGAGTTCGCTGTGGTCATCGCCAGTCGATTGCTCCGCGCGGATGGTCGCTGCCTCGGCCATGTTCAGTAGCTGTTTGTAACGTTGCAGATGCTGGGTGTAGGCCGGGCTGTTGAGGTTGTGCAGATAGGCGATCGCCCGCTCATATTGCAGTTTGGCAACGCGCGGCTTGTGCTCGCGCATGGCTTGCTCGGCGACGATCTGAAACGTGTCCAGCGCGGTGTTCACCAGGTGCTGGCTGATCTGTGCCGACCACTGTTGCAGGCTCTGCTTGTCCAGCAGGCCGGCGTGGTGCGCCTGGGTCAGCAGACTGTTCAGGTTTTCCAGTTGCAGGCGCACTTCCTTGGCGTCGACCGGGTTGTCGATCTTCAGTGGTGCGTTCTCGATCGGCGTATCAGCTTGCGCGAGCAATTGGCGAGTGGCGGTCAGTTGCTGTTGGGCGCGCTGGTTGTTGCGGTCTATGCGCACCAGCTTTTCCAACAGGTGAGCTTCATAACCAAGCAACAATTGTTTTAGTTCAGCGCTCATGAACTGACCCGGCAATTGAGCATTGAGACTACGGCAAATCTTCAACCGGGCGCCAAGCTCGGCGCTCAGCCGGGCCCGCTCGAGCCTCGCCCGCTCCAGGCCGTGACTGATGAAACCAATACTGAGCAGAAGCACAACACCGCCTGCAACCAAGGCGCCGATAACTAGAGGGGACAAGGCAGATCTCTCTTTTTCCAGGAGCTTTTCCGAATCTTATGCCACAATCGGACAGGTTAAGGAAGGTTTGATCCTAAAAGCGTGTTCTCGCCGGGGCGCCATTGACCCTGCTGTCCGGGTGCTGCCAGGGCGGCCTGGAGGAAATACCTGAAAAAGATCGACTTGGGGCTTGACGCTTCTGCGGTGCATGCATAGAATGCGCGCCAATTGCAGCGAACAAGGCAACCGCCAAGCAGCTGCAATTAGCCGGTTTAATACCCGGTAGTGTGAAGTCCGGAACTGTGTCCCCTTCGTCTAGTGGCCTAGGACACCGCCCTTTCACGGCGGTAACAGGGGTTCGAGTCCCCTAGGGGACGCCACTTCGGCGTCAGATTTGCGGGAATAGCTCAGTTGGTAGAGCACGACCTTGCCAAGGTCGGGGTCGCGAGTTCGAGTCTCGTTTCCCGCTCCATATGTAACAAAAAAACCGCCGAATGGCGGTTTTTTTGTGCCTGTTATCATTTCAAACCCCTCGCGGCGAGGCCGTCGCCCCCACAGGGTTAGGCCGAAACCTGGCTACTGGTGGGAGCAGCTACTTGGTGTTGGTGGGAGCGGTGCCCTCGCCGCGATGGCCTCGCCGCCCCCACCAAAGGCCGCCCGCATCAACGGCGTCCCTCCTACCTATCTGCGACGGGGCCGCCCGGGAAGGCCGGTCCATCTCGGCCAGCGGTGCAGCAGGTGGGCTCCTGTGTCGAGACGGAGCTCGACACTCCCAGAATCGAGCCCCCAGAGTGGCGCGATCAGGTTAGATTCAGGGACTTTGAATCAGCTGCCGGGCCTGCTCCCAATTGAATTCCTCTCCGCGCTC
>JAWOGT010000338.1:0-25730 GCA_046496585.1 Halopseudomonas sp. | reverse complement strand
TTTTTGGTAATCAAGTCGGACATGGCTTTCCTTATCTAGTCTCAGACACGGCTGCGAAAGATGACCAGGGCTAATGGCTCCGGTTAATCAGTACCGCAGTGTTGCGCACCGCTTCGAAACGCCGTGTCCCGTCAACATAATCCCAGCGCTCAACCACGCACTGTGGTTTGCCCTGGCTCAGTTCATAGCTGATCAAATTCACTGAATTGGGTATATCCCCGCGCACTCGCTCGGACACCGCCGTACCGGCCTGTACCGTCCACGCCTGGCGTCCCTGCTCACCTTGTTGGCCATACAGCGGCAGAACGTAGGGTAAATGGATATGCCCGCCAAGGACCAGGTCCATCCCGGCATCCACCCAGGCAGGTACCGCTTTTTCTCGGCCAATCATCAGATTGGCGGTGTCGGACGCTTCCACTGCGCGCACCGGATGATGCTGTACCACCACCCGTAACTGCTCGGGCCTGGCCTGGCGCAGACGCCGGGCGACCCGTTCTATCTGCCGATCAGTCAGCTCGCCGTTCTTGTGCCGGCTCGGACGCGTACTGTTAACGCCGATCACCAGCAGATGATCGGTCTCGTACTCGGGTTCAAGCTCATCGCCAAAGTAACGGCGATAGTTACCGTAGGGGCTGAAGACTCGCGCGAACAGATTGAACAGGGGCAGGTCATGGTTGCCGGGCACACTCAGCAGCGGTGCGTGCAGTTGGTCAGTAAATTCGCGTGCCGCTGCGAACTGAGTCCGCCGCGCACGTTGGGTGATATCGCCGCTGAGAATCACCAGTTCAGGTCGGTGTTGTTGACAGAGTTGGCTGATCGCCGCCATCACTTCCGGGCGTTCGGTACCAAAATGCGTGTCGGATAGTTGTAGCAGCCGGATCATGCGTTCTCCCGTAATTCAGGGTCGCGGGCGACCAACAGGGGTAATTGATGCTTGGCCACTTTGAAGACTAACGGCGATCGCATAAAGGAGATCTCACCATCCATGGCGACTTTGGTTCGCCTGCGGCCCCTGCCCAGACGCACGGTCATGGTCTGAAAGCCGAAGCTGATCAGGTGCTCGTCTTCACCCAGACGACTCTGCAGGCCGCGCAGCAGGATGCCATACAGGTTCAGCGTGCTGAGCGGTTTTGAGGTAATGGCGACCAGCTGATCACCGCGCAGGTTCAGGTCGGACTTCTGGTCCAAGCCCATGTGCTTGAGTTGCAGTGCGTTGTTGCCAACCACAATGGTCGGCGTGCGCAGCCTCTGTTGCTTGCCTTTGTGCTCGATCTGAACATTGAGCTGCCTGGGCGCCTTGAGCAAGGTCACTAGGGCAGACCAGAGCGCGACCCCGCGGCTGCGGCCGAAACGCTGCTTGTAGGCCTCGCGATCTTCCAGCAGTTGCGGGTAGAGTCCCAGGCTGGCGTTGACCAGGAATACCTTGTCATTGAGCAAGCCGACATTGACCGGCTGGATTTTGGCATCCACCAGGCAACGCGCGGCGATCTCGGTTTCCTGGGAAATGCCGTAGCAACGGCCGAAATAATTGAAAGTGCCCTGGGGCAGGACACCGAAAGGAACACCGGACCCCAGCACCACCTGACTGACGGCGCTGAGGGTGCCGTCGCCGCCCACCGCGACCACGATCCCGCCCTGATCCTGGGCCAGCTTGACGGCCTTGCGCGCCGTCGCGATCAGCTCGGCGCCGTCATCAACGGCCATTATCTGGTAACGCCGCTCGGCTTCCTGCATGACCCGGTCAATGGTGTCCTGGATATCCTGTGCGTTCTGGTTGCCGGAGCCGGTATTCATGACCATGAAAAAAGGCTCATGGCCGGTCAGTGCTGGCATTTTTTCGCGTGCTTGTTCGTCAGTGGCGGTACAGGTTTGTGTCATGCCGTTGTGGGATCCCTTGAATAATAAAATACTGTCGCTGGTCTGATGCGTGCTCAGCGCAGCTGGCTATCCTTGCTGCCACGCCGATTATAGCCGCCGCCCTGGGCCTGGGCCTGGTCTTCTGCGGCCTGGCAATTGACGCACAGTCGTACGCCAGGCAAAGCCTTGCGCCGCGCCTCAGGTATGGCGGCGTCACACTCCTGGCAATGGCTCAAACTCTCGCCCCTGGGTAGCTGGCTGCGCGCGCGCCGCACGGCTTCATCGACGGTATCATCAATCTGATCCTGTACGGCGCCATCTTGCGCCCAACCTGTAGCCATGGTCATCTCCAATTGGCGGGTATAAACTTGCCGCAGCTTGCTGCCGGTCCAAGGTTAAATATCACCAGGGATAGACAGCAAAATGGCACAACAATTCGCAATCACTTTGCAAGGAATATGCAATGAACATCGCTTTGACGCCTCTGATATCCCTGATTGCCGGTATCCTGATTCTTATCATGCCCCGTTTGCTGAATTACATCGTCGCCATTTACCTGATTATTATTGGTCTGGTGGGTTTGTTCGGGGCCGGGCTTAACTTCAGCCTGTGAGCCACCGCTCACCAGCCATTGCGATGGCTGTTGAGCTGCTTGGGCTGCATGCCCGCGCCTAAAGAGCTATTGAAGGCCCACTGTTTAAGCTCTACGGTGAGCGATTGCTGAAGACAGGACCGTCTGCATGGCTCCCGCCGTACCCTACCGCTTTGTGTTGCTCACCTCCCTGGCCATGCTGGCCTTCGCCGGCAATTCACTCTTGTGCCGGCTCGCCCTGCGCGACACGGATATCGACCCGGCCAGCTTTACCGCTATCCGCATCGTCTCCGGCGCACTCACCCTTGGGTTGCTGTTGTATACAAGGACCAGCCGGCAAGCAATTGGCGGAGACTGGGTCTCGGCGCTGGCGCTCTTTGTCTACGCCGGGGCCTTTTCATTGGCCTATGTGCATTTGCAAGCGGGGGTGGGCGCTTTATTGCTGTTTGGCGCTGTGCAGTTAAGCATGACCGGGTGGGGTCTGGTCCGTGGCGAGCGACTCAGAACGGTGCAAACCGGCGGGCTGATACTGGCCGTCATCGGCCTGTTGATACTCCTGTTGCCTGGCGCTGATGCGCCTCCGCTGCTGGGTGGTGGCCTGATGTTGCTGTCCGGCTTGGCCTGGGGACTCTATTCGCTGCTTGGCCGTGGTGCGGGTGACCCGCTGGCCGCTACCGCAGGCAATTTTCTGCGGGCGACGCCCCTGGCGCTGCTTTTACTCCTGCCGTTCCTTGGCAGTTTGAGCCTGGATGCGCCTGGTTTGGTGTATGCATTGCTGTCGGGCGCACTGACCTCGGGACTCGGTTATGCCCTTTGGTACAGTGCGCTCAAAGGCCTGACGGCAATCCAGGGCGCCAGTGTGCAGCTGAGTGTGCCGGTGATTGCGACGCTGGCAGGTGCCCTGCTGCTGGGTGAAAGCATCACCTGGCGCTTGGTGCTGGTGGCGCTGCTGACGCTGGGCGGGATTGCGCTGATGGTCTGGGACAGAAGACGGTCCTTGGCCTGATTGTCCGGACCGGCTCAGCGCCACAGCCGATCTGGCCACCCAGCCATTGTCGCCGAGATCGGCGCTGCTTTGCGCTGGTTGCTCTGCGCGGGCATCGCGCAAGACCGAACTTTTCCGGGCGTATGACTGTCTAGGTAGGGTACATACTTTAAGGAGCGACCATGGCCGTTACCGCGACAGACCCGATCAAAATTCTATTCGCCATCCTGTTACCGCCGTTAGGCGTGTTCATGGAAGTCGGGTTCAAAGGCCACTTCTGGCTCAATATCCTACTAACCCTGTTCGGGTTTATTCCCGGCATCATTCACGCGCTTTACGTGATTCTCAAGCACTAGGGCGTTGAGACTTCGGTCATTGACTGCCGACGTCCGTCGGCAGTCATCTAGCGATCAGAAAAACCCAAAAAAACCCCGGAAGAACCGGGGTTTTTGCTATTGCCGGCGCTGTGCGGAGCCGTTACAGGCCGTAACGCGCCTTGAACTCGCGGCGACGGCGGTGCAATACCGGCTCAGTGTAGCCGTTGGGCTGCACGCTGCCCTCAACGCACAACTCAACTGCGGCCTGAAAGGCGATGCTGTTGTCGAAGTTGGTTGCCATCGGCTTGTAGGCAGGGTCATTGGCGTTCTGGCGGTCCACGACAGCGGCCATGCGCTGCAGCGTTTCCATGACCTGTTCCTTGCTGCAGACGCCATGGCGCAGCCAGTTGGCGATATGCTGGCTGGAAATGCGCAGGGTGGCGCGGTCTTCCATCAGGCCGATATCGTTGATGTCTGGCACCTTGGAACAGCCCACGCCCTGATCAATCCAGCGCACCACGTAGCCGAGGATGCCCTGAGCGTTGTTGTCCAGTTCCTGCTGAATCTCGGCAGCCGACCAGTCGGTGTTGGGTGCCAGCGGGATAGTCAGGATGTCATCCACCGATGCCGGTGTACGCTTGGCCAGTTCGGCCTGGCGCTCGGCGACATTAACCTTGTGGTAGTGCAGTGCATGCAAGGTTGCCGCAGTCGGCGAGGGCACCCAGGCGGTATTGGCGCCGGCCATCGGGTGACCGATTTTCTGCTCGAGCATCGCGGCCATCAGGTCGGGCATTGCCCACATGCCCTTGCCGATCTGGGCACGGCCCTTGAGGCCGGTAGCCAGGCCGACATCAACGTTGTTGTTTTCGTAGGCGCTAATCCACACGGCACCCTTGATGTCACCCTTGCGGATAAATGGACCGGCTTCCATGGAGGTGTGAATCTCGTCACCGGTGCGATCAAGGAAGCCGGTGTTGATAAACGCAACCCGCTCGCTGGCGGCCTTGATGCAGGCCTTGAGGTTGATCGTGGTGCGCCGCTCTTCATCCATGATGCCGACCTTCAGCGTGTTGCGCTGCATGCCGAGGATATCCTCGATACGGCCGAACAGTTCGGTGGTGAAGGCGACTTCTTCCGGGCCGTGCATCTTCGGCTTGACGATATACACCGAGCCGGTGCGGGTGTTTCTGCGGCGGGTATTGCCATTCAGGTTATGCAACGCGATCAGGCTGGTGAACACACCGTCCATGATGCCTTCCGGCACTTCGTTGCCATCCTGGTCGAGGATCGCGTTGTTGGTCATCAGGTGACCCACGTTACGGATGAACAGCAGCGAACGGCCATGCAGCGTCAGCGTCGCGCCGTCTGGCTGGGTGTACTCGCGGTCGGGGTTCATGGTCCGGGTGAAGCTGCTGCCGCCCTTGGCGACGCTTTCCGCCAGGTCGCCCTTCATCAGGCCTAGCCAGTTGCTGTAGACCACGGTCTTGTCGTCGGCGTCCACGGCGGCGATGGAGTCTTCGCAGTCCATGATGGTGGTCAGGGCGGACTCCTTGAGCTCGTCCTTGACGCCAGCGGCGTCGGTCTGGCCGACATTGCTGGTGGGATCGATCTGGATTTCAAAGTGCAAGCCGTGGTGCTTGAGCAATACGCCCTGGGGCTGCTCGGCCTGGCCGCTGAAGCCGATAAACTGGGCGCGGTCTTTCAGGCCGGTGTCGCTACCGTCCTGCAGCGTTACGGCCAGTTGACCGTTCTTGATCACGTAGGCGGTGGAGTCCACGTGGGAACCTTTGGCCAGCGGTGCTGCCTCATCGAGGAAGGCGCGGGCGAAGGCAATCACCTTGTTGCCACGGATTTCATTGTAGCCAGGGCCTTTGCTGGCGCCGTCGGCTTCAGAAATCACATCGGTGCCATAGAGTGCGTCATACAGCGAGCCCCAGCGGGCGTTCACAGCATTCAGCGCGAAGCGCGCGTTCATGACGGGTACGACGAGCTGCGGGCCAGCCAACTGGGCAATTTCTTCGTCGACGTTGGCCGTGGTGGCCTGGAAGTCATCCGGCTCGGGCAGCAGGTAGCCAATCTCAAGCAGGAAGGCTTTGTATTCGGCGGCGTTGTGTGCTTGACCTGCGCGGCCTTGATGCCAGGCATCTATCTTGGCCTGCAGCGCGTCGCGCTTGGCGAGGAGGGCCTTGTTTTTCGGTGCCAGATCATTGAGCAGGGTTTCAAAACCGGCCCAGAAGGCATCGGCATGGACGCCGGAGCCGGGGATGGCCTGCTGATTGATGAAATCGTGGAGAACCTTGGCAACTTGCAGGCTGCCGACTTGGACGCGTTCAGTCATGGAAAACCCTCACTCTGCAGACAACCTGCGCGATCGTGCACAGGACGTGGAATTTGGAGGCAGCATGTTACACGATGATAGGTTGCAAATCATGTCCGGGGCGTGGAATTCTGTCCCGTTACGTTGTCCGCTCGGTCCATCCGGGCCATCGCTCTTTCGCCCAATGGGTATGTGAATGGATCAGGCTTTTCTGGACTTGCTCGTCGAACGACTGCCGTTACTGGAGCCGGGTCGACTGCTGGATGACTCCGCCCGGCGTTACGCCGGGTACTACGGCATCGACTTCAGCAATCATGCGCCCCAGCATCTAGGGCGCATACAGGTCGATGAGTTCGCCGTGGCGGTGCAGGTCTGGCGCCCGGTTCAGGCCCATGGCACGCTGATTATCCTGCATGGTTACTACGATCACATGGGGTTATACCGGCACCTGATCAGTTGGGCGCTGCAGCGCGGACTGGCGGTACTGGCCTTCGATCTGCCGGGGCACGGGCTGTCAAGTGGCGAGCGCGCCAGCATTGATTGCTTTCTGCGCTACCAGAAGGTGCTGGACGCGGTGCTGGATCACGCTGGGCAGTGGCAACTGCCTGCGCCCTGGCACTTGCTGGGGCAGAGCACTGGAGCCGCCATTCTGATCGACAAGTTATTGCATGGCCCCTTGCCCATTGAGCTGGGACGTACCGTGTTGATGGCGCCGCTGGTGCGCCCGCGGCAATGGGGCGTGTCGCAGATGAGCTTGCGTTTGCTCGGCGGTTTTGTGCAACAGCTGGGGCGCAAGTTTACCGACAACTCCAACGATCAGGCGTTTCTCGATTTCATCCGCGAACGCGATCCGTTGCAGCCGCAGGTGCTACCGCTAGCGTGGGTGCAAGCGCTGGAGAAGTGGATTCCACGTATTGAAGCAGCCCAGAGCAGTACCCATTCACCGCTGATTATTCAGGGGCGGATGGACAAAACGGTGGATTGGCAGCACAACCTCAGGGTGCTGGACGACAAGTTCAGCCGTCCTGAGGTGTTCTTTCTACCCAAGGCCCGGCATCATCTGGCCAATGAAGGCGAGTCCATTCGCCGGGAATATCTTGCCTGGCTGGGCGAACAGTTTGATCAGGTAGAGGCCTGACGGCCTTGCAGTATCCGGGTTCAGGGATTCAAGGCATCCTTTGCCGCCAACTCCATCGCCCGGCTGGTATTTTTACCCGCTTCGGACTGAACCCACTGCAGATACTCTGTCAGCTCGGCATCACTCAGCTCCCGGTAGACGTATGCCAGGGTGTTGGGTAGGTCCGGCTGCATCTGCCCGCGCAGGGTGTCGCGGCGGCTGTCGACCATGTTGCCGGGTACCTGGAACAGTCCGCCCAGCAGGTCATTGGCGCTCTGTGTGGCCAGATTGGCCAGCGACATCGACACTTCCACGCCCAGCTCCAATGCGGGCAGGCTGACGCTGAGCTGGCGCAGCGTGGTCAGGCGTTCGGTGCTGACCTCCATTTGCGGTATGCCGCCTTGCATGGACGCCACCGAGGCGGCAGAGGTGGCCTGAGTTTCCAATCTAACGATCTTGCGTCCCAACGGGCTCTGGTAGAAGGCCAGCGCCTGTTGGTAACTGCTTTCATTGATGGCCAACGCCAGCCGCGCCTGTGCGCGGTCAGTCATCGCCTGGGGTGCAAAGCGTTGGTTGCTCTGGCGTACCAGGCTGTCGTAGACGTTGCGTGGCAGTTGTTGCGCATAGCGTTGCTGGGCTGCGGTCAGTGCGTGCTGAAAGTGGCTCTGGTGTGTGGCCATACCCGATAGCTCGTAGAGCCGGTCTGTATTGGCGCGGACACTCATGGTGGTCAGTACCAGAGCGGCGAGCAGAGACATGATCAACAGATGCAGAGGTTTGAGGCGCATAGAGTCTCGCAATAAGGGCTAATGGGGGGCTTGCCGGGTTACGTGCACAGGATACAATGCGCGCAACCCCGTAGTTTTACTATTGGGCTGTAGCCGAACTCTTTCAATGCTCTTCCGGTATTCTCCGGGGTGATCGTCAACCTTTCATTCGAGTCTTTTACCATGGCCGAGTTCCCTTTGCTGCCGCGTGCGTGCTTTGAGCGCGTGGCTGAGGACCTCGCCTGCTCCGGCTGGTCGGTACAGGACCAGGCGCTGCCGTCTGAGCTGGTTGCCGATCTGGCGGCCCAATGCCGGCTGCTGTGGCATGGCGATCAACTGACGCCGGCGGCCATTGGCCCGCTGGGTGAAGAACAGGTCATTCCTTCCATCCGGGGCGACTATACACGCTGGCTGGATAATTGCCCGGCTTGCGCTGCGCATGACCAGTTTCTCGCGATCATGGAGGCCTTGCGCGTGGCACTGAACCGCAGCCTGTTTCTGGGTCTGGACCGGTTCGAAACGCATTATGCGCTGTACCCGCCGGGCGCAGGCTATCGTAAACACCTGGATCGCTTTCAGGGCGATCCGTTACGCACGGTATCGGTAGTTGCCTATCTGAATCAGGGCTGGCAGCCAGGGCACGGGGGCGAGTTGCGTTTGCACCTGCCCCAGGGGCAGCGTGATGTGGCGCCCTGTGGCGGGAGCCTGGCGGTATTTATGAGTGACCAGATTGTCCACGAGGTGCTGGCTGCCCATCGCGAGCGCGCCAGCCTGGTCGGCTGGTTTCGCCGCCGACCGGAGAACCCGCTGCTGCGCTAGCGGGTCCGGGCGCTGGCTGAGCGCTGGATTAAAACAGCACGCGGGCGCGGATGGTGCCCTTGACCTGCTGTGCCTTCTCCAGCGCCAGTTCGGATGCTGCGGCAGACACATCAATCACCACGTAGCCGACCTTTTCGTTAGTCTGCAAAAACTGGCCACAGATATTGATATGGTTGGCGGCGAATACCTGGTTGATTTCGCTCATCACGCCGGGCACGTTCTGGTGGATGTGCAGCAGACGGTGCATGCCGGGGTGCGAAGGCAGCGCTACTTCCGGGAAGTTGACCGAGGTGATCGAGGTGCCGTTGTCGCTGTAACGCACCAGCTTTTCCGCCACTTCCAGGCCGATATTGGCCTGCGCTTCCAGGGTCGAGCCACCGACATGCGGGGTCAGGATGCAGTTGTCGAATTCGCGCAGCGGGCTGACAAATTCTTCCTTGTTGGAACGCGGCTCGACCGGAAAAACATCGATGGCCGCGCCATTCAGGTGCTTGTCGCGCAGTGCGCCAGCCAAGGCATCGATATCCACGACGGTGCCACGGGCAGCATTGATCAGGATCCCGCCGGGCTTCATGGCGCGGATTTCCTTTTCGCCGATCATCCATTTGGTCGCGGCAGTTTCCGGTACATGCAGGGTGACGATGTCGGCCATGCCCAGCAATTCGGTGAGTGAGCCGACCTGCACCGCGTTGCCCAGCGGCAGCTTGGTCACCACGTCATAGAACAGCACCTGCATACCCAGCCCTTCAGCCAGCACCGAGAGTTGCGTACCAATCGAGCCGTAACCGACTATACCCAGCTTCTTGCCGCGGATTTCGTAGGAGTTGTCAGCACTCTTGATCCAGCCGCCGCGGTGGCAAGAGGCATTTTTTTCCGGAACACCGCGCAGCAGCAGTATCGCTTCAGCCAGCACCAGTTCAGCCACCGAGCGGGTGTTGGAGTAGGGCGCATTGAAGACCGCGATACCCATTTCCATTGCCGCGTTCAGGTCGACCTGATTGGTACCGATGCAGAAACAGCCCACGGCCACCAGCTTGTGCGCGTGGCTGAACACTTCGGCGGTCAGCTGGGTGCGCGAGCGAATACCGATAAAGTGCGCGTCGGCAATGGCTTCCTTGAGCTGCTCTTCCGGCAGTGAACCGGTGTGATACTCGATATTGGTGTAACCGGCTGCCTTCAGAGTATCGACGGCAGTCTGGTGTACGCCCTCGAGGAGCAGAAACTTGATCTTGCTTTTGTCCAGCGAGGTTTTAATCATGGTGTCTGGTATCCGTGATGCTGATTAGGATGAGCCGGCAGGAGTCTGTGACTTTTTTTGTCGCAGCCAGAGTCCTGTTTCGGAAGCCGCGTATGCTAGCATAATCTCCCTTTTCTGATGCTGGTCCCTGCATGAAAAGTCTTCAGGTACAGCATGAATCCTGTTTGAGAGCCGCCCATGACCCCAGAATCTGTAATTGAAACCCTCAAGACCCTGGTCGAGCCGGACAAGGTACGTACTGACCCGGAGTCGCTGAATACCTGGGGCAAGGACTGGACCAAGCACTTCGAGCCCGCGCCACTGGCCATCGTCTTTCCGAAAAGTGTCGAGCAGGTGCAGGCCATAGTGCGCTTTGCCAATCAGCAGCAGCTCGCGCTGGTACCCTCCGGTGGGCGTACCGGCTTATCTGCGGCTGCGGTTGCAGCCAATGGCGAGATCGTCGTGTCCTTTGACTACATGAACAAGATTGTCGAGTTCAACGCGTTTGACCGCACGGTGGTCTGTCAGCCCGGGGTCATTACCGCGCAGCTGCAGCACTATGCCGAAGAGCAGGGACTCTACTACCCAGTGGATTTTGCTTCGGCCGGCTCGAGCAATATTGGCGGCAATATCGGTACCAATGCCGGTGGGATCAAGGTCATCCGCTACGGCATGACGCGCAACTGGGTGGCGGGTCTGAAGGTGGTGACGGGTACCGGGGAGCTGCTGGAGTTGAACAAAGACCTGATCAAGAACGCCACCGGCTATGATTTGCGCCAGCTGTTTATCGGCGCCGAGGGTACCCTGGGTTTCGTTGTGGAAGCGACCATGCGCCTGGAACGGGCACCGAAGAATCTCACCGCGATGGTGTTGGGTACGCCAGATTTCGATTCGATCATGCCGGTGCTGCATGCGTTCCAGAGCAAGCTGGATCTGACCGCCTTCGAGTTTTTCTCCGATAAGGCCATGGCCAAGATCATGGGCCGCGGCGACGTGCCAGCGCCGTTCGAGACCGACTGCCCGTTCTATGCGCTGCTGGAGTTCGAGGCACTCAACGAAGAGGTTGCCAATGAGGCGCTGGCGACCTTCGAGCATTGCGTCGAGCAGGGTTGGGTGGTCGACGGGGTGATGAGCCAGAGCGAACAGCAGTTGCAGAACCTGTGGAAGTTGCGCGAATTCATCTCCGAGACCATCTCGCACTGGACGCCCTACAAGAACGACATCTCCGTCACTGTCAGCAAGGTGCCGGCTTTTTTGCACGATATCGATGCGATTGTCGGCGAACATTACCCGGATTTCGAGATTGTCTGGTTCGGGCATATCGGCGATGGCAATCTGCATCTGAATATTCTCAAGCCTGAGAGCATGACCAAGGATGAGTTCTTTGCCAAGTGCGCCACGGTGAACAAGTGGGTGTTCGAGATCGTGCAGAAATACCACGGCTCAATCTCCGCCGAGCACGGCGTGGGCATGACCAAGCGCGATTATTTAACCTATAGTCGTAGCCCGGCAGAGATCGCGGTGATGAAGTCGATCAAGGCGGTGTTCGACCCCAATGGCATCATGAATCCGGGCAAGATCTTCGCCTTGCCCGCGGTATCCTGACGCCCTGCACAAGGATGGAGTTATGGCTTATCAGCATCTGTTCGTCGACGGTACGCAGGCCGAATGGCCGATGGGCAAGGTCGTTTGTGTCGGGCGCAACTATGCCGAGCACGCGCGTGAATTGAACAATCCGGTACCGACCGAGCCGCTGTTGTTTATCAAGCCCTCGACCTCGGTGGTGCCGCTCAGTGAGCCGATCCTGCTCGCAGAGCGCCGGGGTCCGGTGCACTACGAAACGGAAATTGCGCTATTGATTGGTGAAATGCTGTGCGGCGAGGTCAGCGCGCATCAGGCGCAAACGGCGGTGGCCGGGATTGGGCTGGCGCTGGATCTGACCCTGCGCGAGTTGCAGGATCAGCTCAAGGCCAAGGGGCATCCCTGGGAGCGGTCCAAGGCATTTGATGGTGCGTGCCCGCTGTCGGTGTTTATCGATCCCGCGCAAGCGCCGGCATTCGATGCACTGCCGCTGGAGCTGAAGATCAATGGTCAGGTGCGCCAGCAGGGCGGCAGCGCGGATATGATCACGCCGATCCTGGCGTTACTGCAGCAGATCGCGCAGGTATTTACCTTGCTGCCCGGGGATGTGGTGATCACCGGCACGCCGGCCGGGGTAGGCAGGCTGAATGCCGGTGACCGGCTGGAGCTGGCGATACCCGGCGTGCTGGCAGTCAGCACGCAAGTGCGGGCTGGTTAAGCGCCCGGGCGCGGTCTGCGAGTTGTCGACAGGGTGCCTTGGCTCCAGCAGCCATCGGGTTATGCAGGGCTGCGGGTTATCAGGAGCGCTTCAAGGTTTGCACGCCGGCTGCGGTGCCGAGTAGCAGAATATCCGCCGGACGTGCTGCGAAAAGCCCGTTACAGACCACCCCGACGATGGCATTGAGCTGTTCTTCGAGCTTGCGCGGATCATGGATCTGCAGGTTGTGCACGTCCAGGATGACATTGCCGTTATCGGTCACGCAGCCCTCGCGGTAGACCGGATCGCCACCCAGTTTGACGATTTCTCGCGCGACGTGGCTGCGCGCCATGGGGATCACTTCAACCGGCAGGGGGAACTCGCCAAGGGTCGTCACCAACTTGCTCTCATCGGCGATGCAGATGAACGTGGTGGCCACGGCAGCGACGATTTTCTCGCGCGTCAGCGCGCCACCGCCGCCCTTGATCAGTTCCAGATGCTGGTTGGCCTCATCTGCGCCATCCACGTAATAGTCCAACTGGTACACGCTGTTCAGATCGTAAACCGGGATGCCGTGCCCCTTGAGGCGTTCGGCGCTGGCCTCCGAGCTGGCGACCGCGCCATCGAAAAAACCCTTGTGGCGTGCCAGCGCGTCAATAAAACAATTGGCGGTCGAGCCGGTGCCAACGCCGATGATGCTCTTGTCTTCCAACGAGGGCAGCAGAATGTCGACTGCGGCCTGGCCGACGGCCTGTTTGAGTTCATCCTGAGTCATGGGCAGCTACCTTTTGGCGGTATTGTAAAGTCGCACATTATACGCGCCGCCGCTGCCGTGCGTGTAGTCGGCAGACAGCCGATTCGCTAGACTGATGGCTTTTCCCGGACAAGTAGAAGCCCCACATGCTGGAAACCTACGTCAAGAAGATCCTCACGTCCCGCGTCTACGATGTCGCTGTGGAAACGCCGATTCATGCCGCGCCATTTCTGTCTGAGCGCCTGGGCAACACCGTGCTGCTCAAGCGCGAAGATCTGCAGCCGGTATTCTCCTTCAAGATCCGTGGGGCCTACAACAAGTTGGCGCTGCTCAGTGACGAACAGCGGGCCTGCGGTGTGGTCACGGCTTCAGCGGGCAATCACGCCCAGGGCCTGGCCTATGCGGCGCGGCATATGGGCGTCAAGGCGACCATCGTGATGCCGCGCACGACGCCGGAAATCAAGGTGCGTGCGGTGCGTGCGCGCGGCGCCAAGGTGGTGCTGCACGGCGATGCCTTTGATGAAGCCTTGACCTATTCGAAAAAGCTGATCAAGGAAAAGGGCCTGGTCTATATCCACCCCTACGATGACCCGGACACCATTGCCGGCCAGGGCACCATCGCCATGGAGATTCTGCGCCAGCATCAGGGCCCCCTGGACGCCATTTTCGTCCCGGTGGGCGGCGGCGGTTTGATCGCCGGTATTGCCGCCTACGTGAAATACCTGCGCCCGGATATCAAGGTGATTGGCGTTGAACCGACAGAGTCGGCGTGCCTGAAGGCCGCCATGGACGCCGGGAGCCGGGTGGTGCTCAGCCAGGTCGGCCTGTTTGCCGACGGCGTGGCCGTGGCGCAGGTCGGCGAGCATACCTTCGAGGTGTGCCGGCACTACGTTGATGAGGTGGTAACCGTCTCGACCGATGAGATGTGCGCGGCCATCAAGGATATTTACGATGATACCCGCTCTATCTGCGAGCCGGCCGGCTGCCTCGGGGTCGCCGGCATCAAGAAGTATGTAGAGCGCGAGGGCTGCACCGGCAAGGTGTTTATCGCCATTGACTCCGGCGCCAATGTGAATTTCGACCGGTTGCGTCATGTGGCCGAGCGGGCGGAAATCGGTGAGCAGCGCGAAGCTTTGCTGGCAGTGACGATTCCGGAAAAGCCGGGCAGTTTCAAGGCGTTTTGCCAGGCCATCGGTAAACGCGCCATTACTGAATTTAACTACCGCTACCACGACGATAAACAAGCGCACATTTTTGTCGGCGTGCAGACCCACCCCGAGCAGGATCCGCGCCGTGAGCTGGTGACCATGCTCTGTGATCAGGGATTTCCGGTGATGGACCTGACCGATAATGAGCTGGCGAAATTGCATATTCGGCATATGGTCGGCGGCCATTGTGATCAGATCGCCGACGAAGTGGTTTATCGCTTCGAGTTTCCCGAGCGTCCGGGTGCGCTGTTCAATTTTCTCAACAAGCTGGGCGCGCGCTGGAATATTTCCATGTTCCATTACCGCAATCACGGCGCCGCCTATGGCCGGGTAGTAGTGGGTTTGCAGGTGCCGAAGGCCGAACGCAGCAAAGTGCCCGAAGCGCTGGACGAGATTGCCTATCTTTACTGGGACGAGACGGACAACCCGGCCTATCAGCTGTATCTTGGCTAATCAGACCGGCTCATCATTGCCCGCCATGACGCTTTGATTGCGGCCGGCGGCCTTGGCCTGATAGAGGGCTTTATCGGCCAGGCTGATCAGTCGTTCCGGCCGCTCGCGTTCTGTGGCGGGCAGGCTGGCCGCGCCAATGCTCACGGTGAGCCAGTGTCGCGGGCTGGAAGGATGCGCTATCTTCAGCGCCTGGACGGCGGCATGCAGATGGCGGGCTATTTCCGCGCACTGAGCGATATCCGCACCCGGCAGAATGATGGCAAATTCTTCACCGCCGTAGCGGCATACGGCTTCACCCTCGCGTGACAGGCTGTCGCTCATGGCTTTGGCCAGTTGTTTGAGTGCATCGTCGCCCGCTTGATGCCCCAGGCTGTCGTTGAACGGCTTGAACTGGTCGACATCGAGCATCAACAAGCCCAGCGGTGCGGAGAGTCGGCGTAGTCGGCGCCACTCTCTGTTCAGAGCCTCGTCAAAGTAGCGGCGATTGTACAGCCCGGTCAGCCCATCCTGATGCGACAGTTGCTGCAGACGTGCGGCGATTTCCAGTTGCTCGCTATTGTTGCGGCCCACGCAGATCAGGTAGCCGCGGCCATAGCGCTCCAAGTGCTGCACGCTGATCTCCAGCGGCAGGCTTGTGCCCTGCCGGGTCATGACCTGCTGCTGGTAGATCGCGTTACCACCGCGTTCGGCCAGCTCGCGCAATTGAACGGACCAACGCGGAGCATCAGGCATGATGTCGGCTGGGGCAGTGGCGACGATCTGGCGCAATTCTTCCTCGCTGTAGCCCAGACTGATCCAGCAGGTCCGATTGAGATAGACCAACTCCTGTGGATGCAGGCCGATGATGAACAGCGCGTCATGGCTGTAGTTGGTCATGTCCAGTAGCAGTTTGAGTTGGGCCTGGTTCTGCTGCAGTCTCTGCTCGGTACTGTGCCGGCGGACAATTTCCTCTTGCAGCTGGCGATTGCTGGCGCTGAGGGCTTCTAGCCGCCGCGCGCTAAGCAACGCCAGCCACAGGGCATAGCACAGCGACACGCTGGCCAGCAGGCCGATGATCATGATCAGCAGGGGCAGATGCGTGGTGCTGCTGGCCAGCAAGCTGGCGGTTGGCATCGCGGTGATAGTGAAGCCGTTATTGCGGCCCAGTTGCACCGGGCTGCTGACGCTCCAGCTGTGGTTCAATGTGTCAGCCGGTCGGTGGCTGAAAAGCAGCTGGCCTCGCTCGTGAAAATCGATACTCAGCTGGTAGTTGCGTTCTTTGGGCAGCAGGTCGTTGAGCAGCACCTCCACGCGAAAGATCCCGAGCAGGAAGCCATCAAAGCTCTGCGCTTGATCGGCTCTGCGATAGAGCGGGACATAATAGGCCAGTCCGCGGCCGCCCTGACGCAATTCAAAACTATTGCTCAGCAGCGGTGTTTGCGTGTCATGAACTTGTTCGAGCAGTGGGTAGTTCGGGTGAGCGGGCGTATAGACAAAGTCGACGGCCTGCTCATTACCGAGCAGCGGCTCAATCCAGCGCATCCGGTATTGGCTGTCCAGCCATTCGATCGCCTGGAAGTTATCGAAGTCGGCCAGCAAGGCTTGAACATCCAGTTGCCAGATGGCCGGGTCAGCATGGTGCAGATGCCAGCGATTGCTCAGCCTGTGCAGTGCCTGGGCTTGCAACGCGAAGCGGGTTTGCAGCTGTTCGGCGATGGCGTCAGTCTCCAGCTGCAGGTGCGCCTTGGCCTGATTTTGCTCCGCATCCAGCAGCGCCCGCCAGCCGCTGAGGATGCCGGCAATCAGCAGCACAAACAGCAGCGAGATGATTGCATGGCTAACCTGGGGGTGGCGGGAGGCGCGCTGGGCGAGCATGATCGAATCCTGAGTCAATGGTCACACTGATAGCATATGGCCTGTCATTAAGCCAGCGCAGTGGGGTTGCAGCGGCTTTGTAGCACTTTACACTGGTTGTCGCGCGCGTTGACCCAGACCCGGCGCTGGCCTGGAAACGCGGACGGTCGGTTACCGCCAAGGGTTTCTCCAGGCCGCTGCGAGCAGGCTGAGCCTGGTGTGCCTCGATCCGCAGCCAGCGTCACTTCAGCGCTATGAAGTCCCTGTCGGTCATGATCGCATCCAGCGGGATGTCCCAGGTTGCCACGGGCAGAGCTGCCACTTTCTGGCAGTCGTGGGCCAGTCCGAGCAGGCGCGGGCCTGGCCAGGTGCTGCGCCGCCGGCGATAGGCAAAGGTGCGGTCATAGAAGCCTCCGCCCATACCCAGGCGATTACCCTGAGGATCAAATCCAACCAGCGGCATCATTACCAGCGCCAGGCGCCAGGGTGGCGTCTGCAGGCGCAATTGGGCCACAGGTTCGCGGATACCAAAGCGATTGGTGTGCCAGTGTTGGCCTGGGGTCAGACGTTGGAAGCCCATGTGGGTAGACGGCCAGCGGCGCAGTACCGGGACATAGCAGATCTTGCCCAGGTGACGGGCATGCTTGAGCAAGAGTCCAGGGTCAATTTCGCCGTCATTGGCCAGATAGAAAGCAATGTGTTTGCTGCGCACGAACAGCGGATGTTGGGCCAGGCGGCGAAACAGTTGCCGGCTGGCGTGACGTTGCTGGCTTGGGGAGAGTGCCCGGCGGGCAGTACGCAACTCATCGCGCAGGGCGCGGCGTGAAGCTGGAATCAAAGTAAAGTCCCCGGAAGTGCCGCTGTCGGGTTAGCCCTTGAACCCGAAAGTTCAAGGTGGGGGACACGGCGCGACCTCAGGCTTTCCGTCATGCGGACATGCACACTGGCAGCAACGCGTGGCCTCCTTCTACAGGAGTATCGGCTCAGGGACATCGCCGACTGGCAAACACCCCAGGGACAAAACTGACTATACAGGGTTTTCACGGCGCTTTCATGGTTGATTGGACAAGACCGCTCAGGGCTGGTGGCGCGCCAGCGCCTGATCAAGGCGGCTGACCAGGTCATTGATGTGCTTTTGCTGGCTGTCCAGGGTGTTGTCTTGCTGACGCGTGCCGGTGAGCATGTCGTGGCTGATGTTGAGTGCCGCCATGACCGCAATGCGCTCGATGCCGATGACTTTGCCGCTATTGCGGATGTCACGCATGGTGGTGTCCAGATGGCGGGCGGCCTGCTCCAGATTGCTGCGTTCTTCCGGCGGGCAGCTGACGCGGTATTCCTTGTCAAGGATGTGCAAAGTGACGGTCAGGGCGGTGCTCATGAATCATGCTCCAAGGATTTGAGACGCGATATCATGGCTTCGACCTTCTGACGGGCCAAATCGTTCTTTTCAATTAACTGCAACCGTTCTTCACGCCAGTTTTTCTCCTGGACATGCAGATGCTTGTTCTGCGCCTGGAGCCTGTCGCACAGTTCGATGAGCTGAACCACTTTGAGGGTCAGTGTATTGATATCGGGTTCTTCCATTTGAGCCATTCTGTCATCCCGGTGTTGGCCAACTATAGTGGGGCTGTTCAAGGCGGTCAAACGCCGGTTCCACCCTGGTGTGTGCGCCAGCCCGTTGCCGGCTGGTAGACTGGACCCTGATGCTGTTGCGCAGTAGATTACACAACAATGGAAACATTTCCTGCAAAGTTATCTGCTTACCCTGCTTACGCTCCTTGAGAGGCCCCGATATTATGGCTCTGATGCCTGCCGTGTTTGACTTCGACCGCTACGTTCAACTGTTCAATGATCTGGGCGCTGCGGGGTTCCCCGCCGAGCTGCATGGCCACCTGGTCGGCCGGCTGGCGGCGGGTGCCCGTTATGACCACGGCACCTGGCTGAATGTGGCCAGTGAGCTGCTGGATGCCCGCGGCACATTGTCCGAGGCGGGTAAGGTGCAGCTGATTCAGCTGTATGATGCCAGCATGGCCGAACTGGCCGGCAGCGGCTTTGCGGTCACGCTGCTGTTGCCGGATGACAGCGCCACGGTGGATCACCGCACGCAGGCGCTGGGCCAGTGGTGCGAGGGTTTCCTGGGTGGTTTCGGGCTGGTTGAACGCCAGGCCGAGCTGAGCGAGGAGGCCGATAGCGCCTTGCACGACTTTGCGGCGATCGCCCAGGTGCAAACTGATCTGGAGGAGTCCGAGGCCAACGAGGTCGACTTCATGGAGGTGATGGAGTACGTGCGCATGGCAGTACTGGTGATTTTCAGCGAGTGTCAGCCGGCCGCGGATAAACAACCCGCACCGCCCGCCTCCCTGCATTGATGCCGTTGCCCGGGGCGCGTCAGGCATTACCCCCGACACGCGCATAAC
This sequence comes from Halopseudomonas sp., assembly GCA_046496585.1. Lineage (GTDB taxonomy): Bacteria > Pseudomonadota > Gammaproteobacteria > Pseudomonadales > Pseudomonadaceae > Halopseudomonas. Next base: position 6,779 of record JAWOGT010000338.1, on the reverse strand, counting down.
ACTACGCCCACAACACTTAGCCACGAGGCAAGCATGCATATATCCAGGCAAGAATACGCGCGTCGACGCAAGGCGCTGATGGCCCAGATGGAGCCCAACAGCATTGCGGTGCTGCCGGCGGCGCAGGTGTATGTGCGTAATCGCGATGTCGAGCATCAGTATCGGCAGGACAGCGATTTCCAGTATCTGACCGGCTTTCCCGAGCCGGAAGCGGTGGCGGTGTTGATTCCCGGCCGCGAGCATGGTGAATACGTGCTGTTTTGCCGGGAAAAAGACAAGGAACGCGAGCTGTGGGATGGCTATCGTGCCGGTCAGGAAGGCGCCATCAGCGAATTTGCCGCCGATGATGCGTTTCCGATCGCCGATGTGGACGACATCCTGCCGGGTCTGATCGAGGGACGCGAGCGGGTGTATTACGCGATGGGTGCCAATCAGGATTTCGATCGGCGCCTGACCAACTGGATCAACGTCATCCGCAGCAAGGCACGACTCGGCGCGACGCCGCCGAACGAATTTGTCGCACTGGATCACCTGTTGCATGACATGCGCCTGTACAAGAGTGCGGCGGAAATCAAGGTCATGCAGGCGGCGGCGGACATTTCAGCCCAGGCGCACGTCCGCGCGATGCAGGTCTGTCGCCCAGGCGCTTTCGAGTATCAGCTGGAAGCCGAGCTGCAATACACCTTCATGCGTCATGGCAGCCGCTCGCCGGCGTATTCCTCGATCGTGGCGGCCGGACGCAACGGCTGCATTCTGCATTACACCGAGAATACCGGCCAGATCCGCGATGGCGATCTGGTTTTGATTGATGCCGGCTGTGAGCTGGACTGCTATGCCAGCGACATTACCCGGACTTTTCCCGCCAACGGCCGGTTTAGCGCAGAACAACGAGCCATCTACGACATCGTCCTGGCTGCCCAGCAGGCCGCGTTCAAGGTGATCGCTCCAGGCCGGCACTGGAATGAAGCGCATGAGGCTACTGTCCGCGTGATCACTGCAGGTCTGCTGGAGCTGGGCCTGCTCAAGGGCGACCTGGAAGAGTTGATCGCCAATGAAACCTACAAGCGCTTTTACATGCACCGCGCCGGTCACTGGTTGGGCATGGATGTGCATGATGTGGGCGATTACCGTGTGGGTGGCGAATGGCGCGAACTGGAAGCGGGCATGGTGATGACCGTGGAGCCGGGTATCTATATCGCCCCCGATGACGAGACCGTGCAGCGCAAGTGGCGCGGTATTGGCGTGCGTATTGAAGATGACGTGGTGGTAACCAAGTCAGGTTGCGAGATTCTCAGCGCCAGCGTGCCGAAAGATGCCGATGAAATTGAAGCCTTGATGGCAGAGTCCCGGCAGCCTGTGGGTGTGCCTGCGTGAGCAGTCAGATCAGCATTGTGGGTGGGGGCATGGTCGGTGCCTGCCTGGCGCTCGCACTTCAGGCTTTCGCCCGGCAGGCGGGCTGGCGGATCAGCCTGATCGAAGCGCAGCCTCCGGGCGCAGGACTGCAAACCAGCTACGACGGGCGAGCCACGGCGCTATCGCATGGCAGCCGGTTACTGCTGGAGCGGCTTGGCGTATGGGCAGCATTGGCGCCGGGTGCCGAACCGATTCGGCGGATTCACGTTTCCGACCGTGGCCATCCCGGTATGACCCGGCTGGATGCCCAGCAGGAGGGCGTGCCGGCTCTGGGGTATGTGGTTGAAAATGCCTTATTGGGCAAAGTGCTGCTGGGGGCGTTGGACCTGGATGTGGTCGAGTGGTTGGCGCCAGCGCGCGTAACCCGGGTGCGCGCTCAGGTAGGCGGTTACACGCTGGATGTTGAACAGTGCGGCGAGCAGCAGCAGCTGCAAACCGATCTGCTGGTACTCGCCGATGGCGGCCGCTCAGGCCTGCTTGAACAGCTTGGCGTGCATCGTCAGGTGAAGCCCTACGGCCAGGCGGCGATCATCGCTAATGTCAGCTCGGCGAATGGACATGCTGCGGTAGCCTATGAGCGCTTCACCGAGTCGGGTCCTTTGGCCCTGTTGCCTCTGTCGGGTAGACGCAGCGCGCTGGTCTGGACGCTGCCGGAGGCGTTGGCGGCGGACGTTGCTGCCTTGCCTGACAGGTTATTTCTGCAGCGTCTGCAGGACGCTTTCGGCTACCGTATGGGCGCGCTGACCCAGGTGGGTAGCCGGGCATGTTATCCGTTGCACCTGATTGAAGCGCAGGAGCAGGTGCGTCCGCACCTGGTGGTGCTGGGGAATGCGGCGCACAGCCTGCATCCGATCGCCGGCCAGGGCTTCAACTTGTCGCTGCGCGACACGCTGGCGCTGGCCGATACGCTGATGGCCGCGGGTCGGCAACAGCGTGCGCCGGGTGAGCTGGCGGTGTTGCAGGAGTACCTGCAGCGCCAGCAACGGGACCAGCGTCAGACGGTCGCCTTCAGCGACTACCTGACCCGGTTGTTCAGCAACTCGCAGCCATTGTTGACCATGGGGCGTAATCTCGGCCTGTTGGGCCTGGACATGCTACCGCCGGCGCGGCGACTGTTCGCCCGGCGGGCAATGGGCTTGAAAGCCTGATCAGGCAAAACGAGGAGAAGCTCTTGGCTCAGCAGTATGATCTGATAATCGTCGGCGCCGGCATGGTTGGCGCGACACTGGCCATGGCGCTGGCAGATACGCCCTTGCGTATCGCGCTGCTTGACGCCGTTGCGCTCGATCAGCCGGTGGGCGGTCCGGCAACTGCGTCGGGATACGATCCGCGGGTCAGCGCGCTGAGCGCAGCTTCCGAACGCATTTTGCAGCAGCTCGGCGTTTGGCCGCTGATTGCCGACCAGGCTCGCTGTGCCTACCGGCATATGCATGTCTGGGATGCCGAAGGCACGGGAGAAATCCACTTCGACGCCCACAGCCTGAACGAGAATCGTCTGGGTCATATCATCGAGAATCAGCGTATTCAGCATGCGCTGCTGGAGGCCCTGGGCAATACCGCCGTTACGCTGCTGGGTGGGCAGCAGGTCGAAGCCTTGGTCCGCGAGGAGCAAGGCTGGCGTCTGGGCCTGGTGGGCGGCCAGCGGTTGTATGCGCCTCTGATCGTCGCGGCGGATGGTAGCCGCTCGCACCTGCGGGAGCTGGCTGGTTTTGCCATGCGTGAATGGGATTACCTGCATAGCGCGATTGTCACTACCGTGCAGCTCAGCCAGCCCCACCAGGATACCGCCTGGCAGCGTTTTCTGCCGAGTGGACCGCTGGCGTTTCTGCCGCTGCCAGATGTGGACGGCAGGCATTATTGTTCCATCGTCTGGTCGCTGTTGCCCGAGCAGGCGCAGCGGGTGATGACGCTGGATGATGCGGCCTTTGCACAGGAGGTCGCCGACGCCATTGAGCAGCGCCTGGGCCAGGTAGTGGCGGTTGACCCCAGGCACTGCATTGCGCTGCGTCAGCGGCATGCCAAGGACTATGTCATGCCAGGCCTGGTGCTGGTGGGTGACGCTGCGCACAGCATCCATCCGCTGGCCGGGCAGGGCGTCAATCTGGGTTTGCTGGACGCCGCCGAATTGACCGATGTGCTCAAGGCGGCCCTGCAGCGCGGCGATACCTTATCCGATCTGGCGGTATTGCAACGCTATGAGCGCCGCCGGATGGGCGCCAATCTGGGCATGATGGCAGCGATGGAGGGCCTGGAACGGCTGTTTCACACTGACGCCTTGCCGCTGCGCTGGCTGCGTAATGCCGGGATGCAGTGGCTGGATCAGCAGGGCACGCTGAAATCCATGCTGATTCGACGGGCGATGGGTCTGGACGGATCCCTGCCCACGTTGGCGCGGGTTCCGCCAGCATATGCACACGCCGAGTAAATGGCAGTTGATAAACTTAATCTTAATCATTATCATCTAAATTCGGTTTTCACAATCTGAGGCGTGTCCATGTCATTCATTCGTTCTGTTGCTGCCATCAGTCTGGCGCTAACTGCTTTTACCGGCGTCGCGCAGGCCAAGGAGCTGGTGGTGTATTCCTCCCGTCAGGAGCATCTGATCAAGCCGGTCTTCGAGCTGTACACCGAGAAGACCGGTGTCAGCATCAACTACATTACCGACAGCGAAGCGCCCTTGATGGCCCGTCTGCGCGCTGAGGGGGCAAACACCCCGGCGGATCTGTTCATCACCGTAGACGCCGGCAATCTCTGGCAAGCCGAGCAAATGGGGCTGTTCCGCGCGGTGAAATCGGATCTCATCGAAACGAACATACCCAGTCAGTATCGTGCCGAGAGTGGTCAATGGACGGGTCTGTCGCTGCGGGCCCGGACTATTGTCTACTCCACAGAACGCGTGACCCCGTCCGATCTGAGCACCTATGAAGCCCTGGCGGGTGAGGACTGGAAAGGCCGGTTGTGCCTGCGCACCTCAAAGAAAGTCTACAATCAGTCAATGACTGCCACCATGATCGAAACCCTTGGCGCCGAGCGCACCACGGAAATCATTGAGGGCTGGATGGCCAACCTGGCGACGCCGGTATTCTCCAACGATACGTCGTTGATGGAGGCTATCGATGCCGGTCAGTGTGATGTCGGCATCGTTAATACTTACTATTTCGGGCGCCTGCAACAGGATAATCCGGATGTCAAAGCGGCGCTGTTCTGGCCAAATCAGGATGGCCGCGGCGTGCACGTGAACATCTCGGGTGCCGGGGTTACCAAGCACACCAAGCAGCCGCAGGAAGCGATCAAGTTCCTGGAGTGGATGACGACGCCGGAAGCCCAGCGCATCTTCGCCGATGTGAACCAGGAATTCCCGGCCAATGAGTCGGTCGAACCTTCCAAGGAAGTCGCGGCCTGGGGTGATTTCAAGAAAGACACCATCAACGTGGAAGTCGCCGGTCGTCTTCAGCCCGAAGCCGTGATGCTGATGGATCGCGCGCGCTGGGACTGACGGGTTTTGCTTCCCTGGGACAGGCGCATGCGCTTAGAGTGTCTCCAGGGTGAGCCGCCGCTGGTTTTTCCCGATATACTGCACGCCCGGCTTTCAGCCGGGCGTGCTCGTTTCCGACTTTTCCTTTCCGACTGCCGACTCTCAAGCCAACAGGAGTGGTTGTGCCCCGAAGCCTGATATCCACTATGCCCCGCTGGCGCTGGGTCGCTTATCTGTCCGCTGCGCTGGTCGTCATGCCGTTGCTGGTGCTGTTGTTTAGCTGGCAGGCCATCGACAGCGCGATCTGGTCGCATCTGTTGCACACGCAGTTGTTTCGTCTGATTGGCAATACCTTGATGCTGGTGGTCGGCGTGATCATCGGCGTGCTGATTCTCGGAGTGAGCCTGGCTTGGCTGATCAGCCTGTGCGAATTCCCCGGCCGGCGTTGGCTGGACTGGGCGTTGATGCTGCCCTTTGCGATACCCGCCTATGTGCTGGCCTTTGTGATGATCGGCGTGCTGGATTTTGCCGGCCCGGTGCAGACCGTCCTGCGCGGATGGCTGGGCAGTGATTTCCGCATGTTCTCCATACGTTCCACCGGTGGCGTGATTGCCGTGCTGGTGCTGGTGTTCTATCCCTATGTCTATCTGCTGGCGCGCGGCGCCTTTATGGCGCAGGGCAAGGGCTTGATGGAAGCCTCGAGGATCCTTGGGCAGACGCCCTGGCAGGGTTTTTGGCGCGTTGCGCTACCCATGGCCCGGCCTGCCATCGGTGCCGGTACGGCCCTGGCGGTGATGGAAACCCTGGCGGATTTCGGCGCCGTGTCGGCGTTCAATTACGATACCTTTACCACGGCCATCTACAAGACCTGGTACGGTTTTTACAGCCTGCAAACGGCCACGCAACTGGCCAGCGTGTTGCTGCTGTTCGTCTTTCTGGCGTTGTTTGCCGAGCGGCGTGCCCAGGGTAGCAAGCGCTTCCCCGGGGTTGATCGCCCTCGACAAGGCGCTACCTATCGACTGCGTGGCGTCAGGGCCTGGTTGGTAACCGGGTATTGCCTGCTGGTGTTGTCCATCGCCTTTGTCATTCCGGTTATCCAGCTGGGCTATTGGCTGCTGCGCAGCGGTTTGAGCGATCTGGATAGTCGCTATTGGTCATTGATCCAGAACACCCTGTTGTTAGGCAGCATGGCGGCGTTGATGACCGTTGCGCTGGGCCTCCTGCTTGTGCTGGCCAAGCGTTTCCAGCCCATCCGCCGGGTGCGCAGCGCCGTGGCGGTAGCTAATCTGGGCTACGCACTGCCGGGCTCGGTGCTGGCGGTGGCCATCATGTTTGCGTTCAGTCTGGCGGATAATCAGCTGTTGATCCCCCTACGCCGCTGGCTGGGTGAAGAGCAGCCGTCAGCGCTGTTGCTCGGCAGCCTGTTTGCCCTGTTACTGGCCTACCTGATTCGCTTTATGGCCGTCGCCCACGGTCCGCTGGATACGTCGCTGGCGCGCATCCGGCCTTCGCTGCCTGAAGCGGCGCAAAGTCTCGGCCAATCCGGTTGGAAGGTGTTTACCCGGGTTTATCTGCCGCTGTTGTTACCGGGCATTCTCAGCGCCGCGCTGCTGGTGTTTGTTGATGTACTCAAAGAGATGCCTGCGACCCTGCTGATGCGCCCTTTTGGCTGGGATACTCTGGCGGTGCGCATTCACGGGCTGACTGCCGAAGGCGACTGGGCCAGAGCCTCCTTGCCGGCGCTGACCCTGGTGCTGGTGGGCCTGATTCCGGTGATTGTGCTGATCCGCCGGTCAGCGCGACGCTGAATCTCGGGCAAAAGCTGCAAAAGAGCCGCGTTTATGGCTACAATTCACGCCTTACACACCCCCTCAGTATTGAAGGACGGCCG